>CAIOXF010000060.1 GCA_903862155.1 uncultured cyanobacterium
CTTCACGGGGCTGCTGCTGCTGGATGCCGATGGGCTCAACCGGCTGGCGCCGCAGCATCCGCTGGCCTGGCTGCGGGAGCGGGGCGGCCCCACCTGGCTGACCCCGCACCACGGGGAATTCAGCCGGCTGTTTCCGCAGTGGGCGGAGCTGCCGCCCCTGGAGGCGGCGCTGCACGGCGCTGAGCAGAGCAGCGGCCAGCACCCCTGCGGCCTGCTGCGCAAGGGGGCCCGCAGCGTGGTGGCCGCCGGTGATGGCCGCCGCTGGCAACTCAGCCAAGCCTGCCCCGCGGCGGCACGCACCGGCCTGGGGGATGTGCTGGCGGGGTATGCCGGCGGGTTGGCGGCACGGGGTCTGGCGGCCAGCGGCAACGCTGACGCCAGCCTGCTGGCCCTGGCGGCCCTGGCCCATGCGTGCGCCGGCAGCACCGCCGCAGAACACAACGGTGTCGGTGGCGCCACACCGATGGCGGTTGCCGAAATGTTGTGTGCAATTACGCAATAAAACCAAAGATCCTCAACAGTGCGTCATGAAAAACACACGCAAAGACACGCATCTCGAGGGTTGTGTGTGGTTTTGCTGCTGAAAGCTGAAGCGTGTCTGTAGCAACACCTCTTTTTGCAAAACACGTAGGACAGTTCTGCCACTTCAGGACAAGGGCTCATGACAGCCTCGGGCCTATCCACCAGTGGCAGTAGTCGCCGCCGCAGCAGCGATCCGATCAGCTGGTATCTCTCCACCATCGGGCGCGTTCCCCTGCTGACGCCAGCGGAAGAAATCGAATTGGGCAATCAGGTGCAAGCCATGATGCGCCTTGTTGAAGACAATCGCGACGAGCAATACAGCGATCAGGAAAAGCGCACCATTCGCCTGGGCCGGCGCTCCAAGGAGCGAATGATGAAGGCCAATCTGCGCCTGGTGGTGAGTGTCGCCAAGAAATATCAGGGCAAGGGCCTGGAATTGCTGGATTTGATTCAGGAAGGGTCCCTCGGCCTGGAGCGGGCCGTGGAGAAGTTCGACCCCACCCGCGGTTACAAGTTCTCCACCTACGCCTTCTGGTGGATTCGCCAGAGCATGACCCGGGCCATCGCCTGCCAGTCGCGCACGATCCGCCTGCCGGTGCACCTGTCGGAGCGCCTCACCGCCGTGCGCAAGGTGAGCCTGGATCTGGCCCACAAGCTCGGGGCCATGCCCAGCCGCAAGGAAATCGCCGAGGCGATGGAGATGCCGATTGAGGAGCTCGACAGCCTGCTGCGCCAGGCGCTCACCACCTCCAGCCTCGACGCGCCGGTGAACGGCGAAGAGGGCCGCAGCTTCCTGGGCGACCTGATCGCCGACCAGAGCCACGCCGAACCCCTGGAGCAGGTGGAGCGGAGCATTCACCACGAGCAGCTGGGCCGCTGGCTCAGCCACCTCACCGACCAGGAACGCCAGGTGCTGGAGCTGCGCTTCGGGCTGGAGGGGGAGGAGCGCCACACCCTCGCTGAGATCGGCCGCATGCTCGACGTGTCGCGGGAGCGCGTGCGTCAGGTGGAGCTCAAGGCGCTGCGCAAGCTGCGGCACCTCACCCGCAGAATGCCCACAGCGATGTGATGCCGCTGCCCTGAGGCCGCCCCTCGTCTACCACCCGGCCTACTCGGCACCGCTGCCCAGCAGCCATCGCTTTCCGATGGCCAAGTTCCGCCTGCTGCACCGGTTGCTGCTCGACCAGGGCCTCGCCGAGGAGCAGCAATTTGCCCAGCCACTGCCGGTGCCGCGCCGCTGGCTGGAGCTGGTGCACGGAAGGCCTTACCACCAGGCGTTTGCCCGCGGCGAACTGAGCAGCAGCGAGCAGCGGCGCATCGGCCTGCCGGCCACAGCCCCGCTGGTGCAGCGCACCTGGCTGGCGGTGGGGGGCACGGTGCTCACCGCTCGCCTGGCCCTGCGCCACGGGCTGGCCTGCCACCTGGCGGGGGGCACCCACCACGCCTTCCCCAGCCACGGCAGTGGCTTCTGCATCTTCAACGACTGCGCCGTGGCCGCCCGGGTGCTGCTGCAGGAGGGGGCGGTGCAGCGGCTGATGGTGATCGACCTGGACGTGCACCAGGGGGATGCCACCGCTGCGATTTTTGCGGACGACCCACGGGTGTTCACCCTGTCGGCCCACTGCGCCAGCAACTTCCCGCTGCACAAACAACAGAGCGACGTCGACA
>CAIOXF010000061.1 GCA_903862155.1 uncultured cyanobacterium
GATGGCACCCTCCACCGCCCTTCTCTGCCTGGCTTGTCTGTCGGCCACGGGCACCGGCGTGACGCTGCGGCTGCTGGCCCAGCGCCAGGCCCTGCGCACCCCCTCCGGGCGCCTGCTGGTGGGCGTGTCGGTGCTCGACGATCTGCCCGCGATCGCCCTGCTCAGCCTGGCGGTGGCGGCCGCCGGCGGTGCCATGGGCGAAGGGGGGATCGGCCCCGCCGGCCTGGTGCTTGGGCTGGTGGCCGCAGCGTTCAGCTACTGGGCGGCCGGCTGGTGGGCCCGGCCCAAGGCCAGCTCCCCCACTAGCCCCCTGGCGATCCTGATGTTGCTGATCGGGTGCTCGTGGGTGGGGGAGGCCACCGGGCTCACCTCCCTGTTGGGTGCCCTGTGGGGTGGGGTGCTGCTGAACCGGCTGACTCCTTCCAGCCAGGCGTTGAACGGCCAACAGGTCAACGGGGCCGTGTCTCAGGTACTGGTGGTGCTCTCGGAGGTGTTCCTGCCGCTGTACTTCATCAGCGTGGGGATGCGCGTGCAGATGTCCACTCTCCTGGAGCCCCAGGCCTGGCTGCTGGCCCTGGTGCTGCTGTTGCTGGCGATCCTCAGCAAGCTGGCCTGCGGACTTGGCGTGAGTGTCAGCGATCGCCGGGCCGGTATCGACCGCTGGATCGTGGTGTTCGGCCTGGTGCCCCGGGGTCTCCCTGGGCTGGTGTTTGCCACCACCGCCCTGTCCGCTGACGTGATTGATGCCACCCAGTTCTCCGCCTTGGTGATGATGGTTTCGGTCACCACCGTGGCTGGCCTACTGCTGCTGGAGCGCCGCTTAGCCCATGAGCCCCAAGGATGAGCAGGTGTTCGATTTCTGGGAGGTGATGCTGGTGGGTCTGGTGCTCGCCGCCATCGCTTTTTCGCTCACCTACGGGCCGGAGTAGGCGGCTCCTGTCCATGAAAAAGCCCACCGCCGCAGCGGTGGGCAGGGGGAGAGGTGCTGCTCCCGTAACTAGAGCGCTGTGCTGCCCGTTTCGCCGGTGCGGATGCGAACCACATCCTCCACGGGCATCACGAAGATCTTCCCGTCTCCGATCTCACCTGTTCTTGCAGCCTGCTGAACCGCTTCGAGGGCCGCGGCGAGCTTGTCGTCGTTGACGACCACCTCGATCTTCACCTTGGGCAGGAACTCCACCTTGATCTCGGTGCCGCGGTAGCGCTCCACCTGACCCTTCTGGCGGCCGAAGCCGCGCACGTCGCTGATGGTCATCCCCACGATGTTGAGGTTCACCAGAGCAGCCTTCACCACGTCCACCTTGGTGGGACGCACGATTGCCTTGATCAGTTTCATCGTGGGGAGCTCCTCAGCTGTTCATGGGGTCGTAAGCCTCTTCGCCGTGGGCCACGAAATCGAGACCACGGTTTTCCTGCTCCTCGCTCACCCGCAGACCGCAGGTAGCGCCCACAATCCAGAGGATGAGGGCAGTACCGATGCCCACGAAGCCGTAGCTGATCAGCACGGCCTTCACGTGGGCGATGAACAGCCCTCCGTTGCCGCTGTTCGCCAGAATCTCGGCCGACTTAGGGAAGTAATCCGCGGGTACCAGGGCCGGGGCCGCGAGTGCACCGGTGAGAAGGGCTCCGATTGTGCCTCCCACGCCATGCACTGCGTAGGCATCCAGGCTGTCATCAAACCTGATCGCGGCCTTCACCTGGACGGCGACGTAGCAGCCCACCGCCGTGGCGACACCGATCAGCATGGCCTGGGGCATGTACACGAAGCCGGCGGCCGGGGTGATTCCCACCAGGCCCGCCACCGCTCCGGTGGCGGCACCCACGGCGGTGGGTTTGCCGTCGCGGAACCACTCGATCAGGCTCCAGGTGAGCATCGCGGCCGAAGCCGACAGGGTGGTGGTGAGGAAGGAGAATCCAGCTCCCTTGGCAGCGAAGTAGCTGGCGCCGTTGAAGCCGAACCAGCCAAACCACAGCAGGCCGGCACCCAACAGGATGAACGGCACGTTGTGGGGCGGACGCATGTTGTCGGGGTAGGTGGTGCGCGGGCCCACAATCGCGGTTGACACGAGGGCTGCCACACCGGCTGAGATATGCACCACGGTGCCGCCTGCGAAATCGATGGCACCGATCTCGCCGAAGGGCCCGATGTAGCCGCCGCCCCACACCATCTTGTCCATGGGGCAGTACACGAACAGGCTCCAGAGCAGGGCGAACCAGAACCAGGCCTTGAAGTTGATCCGCTCCACCAGGGCGCCGGAAATTAAGGCCGGCGTGATGATCGCGAACATGCCCTGGAACAGGGCAAACGACGAGGCCGAGATGGCGAAACCATCGGCCAGAGGTGCATCGCCGAGCTCGCCACCTACGCCGTTGAGCCACATCTGGCCGAGGCCGCCGATGAAGGGGCTGTTGAAGCCAGTGTCGAAGGCGAGCGAGTAACCGATCACCACCCAAACAACACCGATGAGCCCCATCAGGAAGAAGCTCATCATCATGGTGTTGAGCACGTTCTTGGCGCGGGTGAACCCTCCATAGAAGAACGCCAAGCCCGGTGTCATCAGCAGCACCAGGGCAGAACCCATCAGCATCAGCAGGGTGTCCGCACCATCGGTGGGCACCTTCTGCAGCGCGGCTTTGGCCGAGCCGGCCATCAGGGGCAGCAGGCCGGCACCGAAGGCCAGCAGCATCACGGCGTAGCGCTTCAGTTCAGGCTCCTGAACCTTGGCCAGCACCTTGGTGCGGAAGCGATCAAAAACGGCGAGCGGTGTGGGTCCACCGCCCGCCAGGGGAACTTGGGCCATAAAGGGTTGCGCCCTCTCCAGCGGTTACATGGGTCACACTCCTGCCCGGTGCAACCACTTCCAGTAGTCGTTGCGACTGTTTTGCCGATTCCGCTTCCTATAGCCACAAAACGTTCGATTTGGGGGTGCTTTTGGGTCGTCGTCGCTACCAATTTTCCGTGTGTTGCACGCTCTGGCGTTGCGTGCTTTCGCTGGCCCTGATCCGGAGGAGGCGCTTACGGTGGCCTGATCGGCCAGATCTGCCCTTGTCACGAGCATCCACTTCCGCTTGGCACGCTCTCCCGCCGAAAACCTGCCTCGATCAGCTGAATGCGAGCGGCGATGGTCTCAGCACAACTGAAAGTGCCCGGCGACTGGCCGAGCAGGGCCTGAACCGCCTGGAGCTCAAGGCCGGCCGCAGCAGCTGGCAGATCCTCTGGGA
>CAIOXF010000062.1 GCA_903862155.1 uncultured cyanobacterium
CTGCAGCGCCGCTCGATCCAGTGGCATGGTGTGCAGCCCTTCCAGCCCGATTGGGGGCCCGATTCCCATTCCATCGCCTATACGCTCACCAGTTCCGAGCACCGCTTTCGCGTGCACATGATGGTGAATGCCTGGTGGGAGCCGCTCCACTTCGTGCTGCCGCCCGCGGCGCTGAACGATGAAAACCTCGCCTTCAATGGCGACCCCTGGCATCGCTGGATCGACACCGCCCTGCCCAGCCCCAGCGACATCGTGCGTTGGTCTGAAGCGGTGCCCCTCCAGGAGCCCAGCTACACCGTGCAGCCCCGCGCGTTGGTGGCCCTGGTGGTGGGCCAGCCCGGCGGCTAGCGCACCACCAGCTGCAGCCGGTGGCCATCGGGATCGGCGATCTGCAGGCCGGCGCGGAAGCCGAGCTGGCTGGCCGCAGCCGCCGGCAGGGTGATCACCCCGGGGCTGAGCACCTGGCCGCCGTAGCTCTCCACCTGGGCGGCGAGTTCCTCCAGCTGCTCTGCGTGATCGCCCACCAGCAGCCGGATCTGGCCATGGGCCCGGTCCTGGGCCTTGAGGTCGGACGGCATCGGCCGGCCGCCGCTGGGGCTGCGGTAGTCGAGGCATTCGATCCCCGCGCCTGAGGGGCAGCGGTGGCCGGTGATGCGTACCTGGGTGCCCGCAAGGCCATCGAGGCCGTCTTGTTCAGGTCCGTGGTTCACCCCGTCGCCACCGAGGCGCAGCCCCAGCAGTTCGTCATAGAAGCGGCAGCTGCGGTTGCTGTCGCTGATGCCGATGGCGCTGTGGTCGATGCCGAGAAACACGCCGGGCTCGCTCTTCTCATGCCAGCGGGCATCCCCCTTGCCGGTGGGGAAGGCCAGCAGCTCCAGGCTGTGGCCCTCGGGGGTGTGGAACTTGAACGCCTCAATCCCCGCCGCCGCGGTGTTCCAGTCGGGCAGGCGCTGGGGAGCTGAGGAGATCGGCGCGATGGTGCCGCTGGCGATGCCCTCCCGCACGCCTGCGCTGGCCTGATTCAGATCGCGCACCACGATGCAGATGTGCTGGAACCACAGGTCGTTGCTGCGGGCATCGCTGGGGAAGGGCCGTCCAGGGCGCTGCCCTGGTGCCAGCTCCCGCACCTCCAGCAGCTCCAGGTGCTCCTGGCCAAGGGCCAGCCGCACCAGCTTCAGCTGCGCGCCGGGAAGGCCCACCAGGGCGGCGTAGTCCGGCCCTGGATCGATGGCATCGAGGCGGCGGAAGCCCAGCTGGCAGCAGAAGAAGGCGGCGCACGCCTCGGCATCGCCGCAGCTGAAGCTCACCGCCTCCAGGTGGGGCCAAATCGGCAGGGCGGCGGCTCCGGCCGCGGCGATCGCCGCATCCCGCTGGGGCGTCATCCCCGACACCCCGATGCCGCCCACCAGGCCATCGGCGAAGCGCAGGGATAGCCCTCCGCCCATGGCGGCGGCCGGCTGACCCAGCACCGTGGCGAGTTGCAGCAAGGCGGGTCGCTCACCGTTGATGGCGCTCTCCATCGCGGCGGTGTCTTGGCCGGTTAAGGCCGCCATGCGCGCTTTGGCGATGGCCGCCTCAGCGCTCGCGGTCGAGGCGCCGGGGCGGCGATGGAATCCGAGCAGATGGCCGCCTCCGTCCACCACGGCCAAGCTCACCTGGGCTTCATCCAGGTGGGCTTCGGCAAGGGCGGCGTCGATCAGGCGCTGCACGTCGCCGGGCTCCAGCTGGTGGACGCGTTGCATGACTTCAGTTCCACACGATGTCCATGCGCCAGAGGTGGCCCTCCAGCTCCACCCCCGCGGCGATGGCATTGAGGTCGTCGTCGCTGAGGCGCAGCGTTCCCTCGGCCTGATGCTTCAACAGATCCGCTCCGCTGAACGGGAATCCGCGGCTGGCTCCCAGCTCGGCCACCGCCAACAGGTTGGGACAGGCCGCCAGTTGGGCCCGCACATCGGGATCTGTCTTCACCTGCTTGAGGAACGCTTCGAGTTGGGGGTTGGCCATGGGAGTCAGTAGGGGGCGGCAGCGCCGCGGGTGTTGGTGAACAGGGCGTAGAGCGCGGTGGAGGCGCAGAGGAACAGGCGACTGCCGTAGCGGTCGCCGAAGCAGAGATTGCTGACGCGCCTGGGCACGAGCACCTTCCCCAGCAGGGTGCCGTCGGGGGCGATCACATGCACCCCATCGGCGGCGCCGCACCAGAGATTGCCGTGCTCATCCACCCGGAAGCCATCGGCCCAGCCGGGGTTGATCTTGTGGAAGATCTCGCCGCCGCTGAGGCTGCGGCCGTCGGCACCCACCTGGAACACGCGGATGTGTTGACGCGTTTCCGCCATGCCGGGCGCTCCCGACTCCGCCACATAGAGCAGTCGCTCATCCGGTGAGAAGGCCAGGCCGTTGGGGCCGTCGAAGTCGCTGGCCATGGCCTCCACCACTCCAGTGTCTGGATCCAGACGGTATAGAGCGGGAGGCTGCGCCGACTGTTGGCGCCCGCCCTCGTAGTCGGTGAGCAGGCCGTAGAGGGGGTCGCTGAACCAGATCGAGCCGTCGCGCTTCACCACCACGTCGTTGGGCGCGTTGAGCCGGTGCCCTCGGGCTTCTCGGGCGAGGGTGGTGGTGGTGCCATCGAATTCCCTCCGGGTGAGGCAGCGGTTGCGGTGGTGGCACTGGATCAGACGGCCTTGGCGGTCGCGCGTCTGGCCATTGGCGAAATCGGATGGCTCTAGAAAGGTGCTGATCCCCTGCCGTTCGCTCCAGCGCAGCGTGCGGTTGTTGGGGATGTCGTTCACCAGCAGGCAGTTGTGGTCACCGAACCACACCGGGCCCTCCAGCCACCGAAACCCCTCGGCCAGCAACTCCAGCTCGGCGTTGAACAGCACGAGCTCATCAAAACGAGGGTCGTGGCTCTCGGTGCAGTTGGAGGGTTGGCGCAGCATGGCTGGGTCAGCTGGCTTGGGGAATCTCGGGTTGGGGCACCTCGGGCCCGAACTGCACCAGCAGCAGAACGGCGGCTTCATCGCCGACGGTCCAGGAGCGATGACCCCGACCTTCGCGGGTGCGTTTGTCGTTGCCGAAGGAGATCTCGCCCACGCCCATCTCCACGGTGTGGCCGTCCATTGTTTCCACCGCCCAGCGGCCGCTGATCGGCACGATCCACTGGGGCACGGGGTTCTCGTGCCATTCGCCGATCCAGCCCGGCGGCAGCACGGTGAAACGCACGGTGTAATCACCCGGCTGGGGTGATCCCAGCCATTGGGCGGCCGCCCCGGAGCTGATCGAGGCCATCACGAATCCGCCGATCCGGCCGCGGTTCTGGTGACTGATCCCCTCGGCATCGGTCCACACATGCCAGTAGGGAATCGAGGGTTGGTCGGCCAAGGCCTCAGGGGGTGTCACGGCAACGACGGCGCCAAGGTTCGGGCGCGTTCATGGTTTCACCGTAATGACGGTGTTTGGTTGCGGGAAATCTGCATACGATTCGCAGCAAGACCCATCTCCCTTGCAGCGCTGCCCGTGACCTCCACCAATCCCTATGCGGGCAAAGCCCTCTCCACCCTGTTGCAGGGCAAGGTGGCGATCGTGACCGGCGGCAACAGCGGCATCGGCAAAGCGATCGTGGAAGCCCTGGCCGAACTCGGCGCCAAGGTGGTGATCGACTACCGCTCCCACCCGGAGGCCACCGAAGAACTGGAGCAGGAGATCGGCAGTTACGGCGGCAGCAGCTTTGGCGTGCAGGCCGATGTGTCGAAACTCGACGACCTGCAGCGCCTTGTGGACAGCGCCGTGCAGAAGTACGGCCGCCTCGATGTGATGGTGAACAACGCCGGCATCGAGACCCGCACCTCGATTCTCGATACCACCCCCGACGACTACGACAAGGTGCTTGATGTGAACCTGCGGGGTGTGTTCTTCGCCACCCAGTTCGCGGCCAAGCAGATGATTGCCCAGGGCGGCGGCGGCCGGATCATCAACATCTCCTCGGTGCATGAGGACTGGCCGATGCCCAACAACACCCCCTACTGCTGCGCCAAGGGCGGTGTGCGCATGCTTACCCGTACCGCTGCGCTGGAGCTCGCGCCCCATGGGGTCACCGTGGTGAACGTGGGCCCCGGAGCTGTGGCCACCCCGATCAACGACTCCACGATGAACAATCCGGAGCTGCTGGCCAAGCTCAACGCCGCCATTCCCCTGGGGCGGATGGCCCAGCCCGATGAGATCGCCAAGGTGGTGGCCTTCCTCGCCAGTGACGCCGCCAGCTACATCACCGCCACCACGATCTTTGCCGACGGCGGCATTATGCAGAGCAGCCCGGGGCTGTGAGGCATTTCACCCCGGAGCAGATCAACCGGCTGCGCCATCGCCATCAGGGCTACCTGATCACCTTTGGGGTGGAGCTGCTGCTGCTGCTGTCGCTCCCCTTGGCCGAGCACAGCGGCTGGCTGCTGTCGTTGATGCTCGTGACGTTGGCAGTGGTGTTGATGAACTGCCTCAGCCGCTATTCATCCCTGCGGCGCGGTCGGCCCCTGGTGTATGTGCTCGGCACTCTGGCGATTGCGCTGGAGGTGCTCTGGCATGTGCTGTCGCAGCTGCAGGCCCCCCTCGCCAGGCCCCTCACCGTGCCCCACGTGATCGTGTGGCTGATGTTCCTCACCCTGGTGCTGTTCCGCAAGGTGAAGTCGTTGATGCGCGAGCCCTACGTGACCGTGCCGGTGGTGATGGGGGCTGCCGGGGGTTACCTGATGGTGGGCATCGCCGGTGGCCTGCTGCTCACCGCCCTGTGGGTGTTCCATCCAGTGGCCTTCAACGCGGCCTCCTTGCCGGGTGCAGGAGCGGGTGTACCGGGGAGCCTGGTCTCCCTTGGCAGGCTTTCAGTGGCTCCGTCATTGATGGCGGGGGCGATCAACCTGCTCACCACCGTGGGCAGCCCGGTGCTCAACCCCCGCGATGTGGCCGCCCAGGTAAGCAGCTCGGTGATCACCGTGACCGGCCAGCTCTATGTGGCGATCTTGATCGCGCTCATCCTGGGGCGGTTTCAGCAACGGCAGGTCTAGGGGCCGGCGCTGCGGCTGGATCGCCGGCCAGCTCCCGGCGCTCCAGGCCCACCTCCACGCCCATGTGTTGGTTGGGGTGGCCGGTGATGAGCAGGGAGGCGCGCTGATTGGTGGCGATCTGCCATAGCCACTTGATCAGGAGGGTCACCCGGTTTTCGGTGTCAGGCATGAAGGCCAGGTGGGCCAGCCCCCACAGCAGCCAGCCCAGGGTGCCGCTCACCCGGAAGCCGCGTAGGTCGGCCACGGCGAAGCTGCGGCCGATCACGGCCATGCTGCCGAAATCGAGGAAGCGGAACGGCGGGTGGCTGTTGCCCTGGCTGCGGGCCACGATGTCGCGGGCCACCCAGGTGCCCATCTGCACGGCGGGCCCGGCCATGCCCGGTAGGGGCTTGCCGTCGGCGGTGTGGCTGTAGCTGCAGAGATCGCCCACCACCCGGATCTCCGGATGGTCGGCGATGGAGAAGTCGTGCTCCACCACCACCCGGCCGCCCCGGTCCACGTCGCAGCCGGTGCGTTCCGCCAGCAGCTTGCCCAGGTGGGAGGCGCGCACCCCGGCGGTCCAGCACACGGTGCCCCCTGCGATGGTGCGGCTTGTGGTGCTGCCATCGGGATCCTTGAGGTTCACCACCACTTCGCCCTCCCTGATCGACTGCACGCGTCCGCCCAGCACCAGCTCCACCCCCACCTTCTGGAGGTGATGGCCGGCGGCCTCGGAGAGGCTTGGGTGCATGGCCCGCAGCACCCTGTCGCCCGGGTCGATCAGCACCACCCGGCTCTGGCTGGCGTCGAGCTGCTTGAACTCCTGCTCCACGGCATGGGTCATCAGCTCCACGAGGGATCCGGAGAGCTCGCAGCCGGTGGGGCCGCCCCCAATCACGATCACCGTTTGCAGAAGCTTGCGCCGCTCGGGATCGGGGGTCTGCTCCGCCTCCTCCAGGGCCATCAGCACCCGCCGGCGAATCTCATCGGCGTGCTCGATGATCTTCATCGGCGGGGCTTCGGGCCGCCATTCCTCGTGGCCGAAGTAACTGCTGCCGGAGCCCGTGGCCAGGATCAGGTGGTCGTAGCGGTAACGGCGGTCGTTGAACACCACCTCCTTGGCGTCGGCGTCGATATCGTCGACTTCACCCAGCAGGATCTGAATGTTGGGCGCGTTGCCCAACAGCTGGCGGAGCGGAGAAGCCACGTCGGCCTCTGATACCAGGCCCCCCGCCACCTGATACAGCAGGGGCTGGAACAGGTTGAAGTTGCGCTTGTCGATCAGCGTGACCCTCACGGGCTGGCCGCGCAGGGCCTGGGCTGCCTTGAGGCCAGCAAAGCCCCCGCCCACGATCACCACATGGGGCAGGGATTTCAGAGCTGCCTCGGGGGGATCGAGCTCCAGAAAGAAGCGTTCGGCTGCCATGGATGGAGGCCAGTTGCCGAAACGCTATGTCGCTTTTTTCAGGAGCGCCGCCGTTCTTCAGGGAGATCCTGCAATCTCTGACGTTGCACGAGCCTGAACGGCGCGTCGTCAGCACAGTGAGGATCTCCCTGCCTGACCGGGATGAGACCGGTCACCCGGGCCCAGCTGCCTACGATCCGGCGCCTCCACCACGGTTATGTGCTGCTGTTGCTCAACGGGCTGCATCTGAGAGGTGTGGATCCTGATCCGTGGACGGCCAGTTCTATGTGGCGATCCTGATCGGCTTGATCCTGGGGCCGTACCGCGGCCGCGGTCGCTGGGGGCTGCACTGAGCCGGCAGGGCCTCGCAGGCAGGTTGGCCCTGCTAATAAGGGAACCGAATCTCCCCTGTGCCATGTCTGTTGCGTCGCTCGAGGCTTTCTGCGCTCGCATCGCTGCCGACGATGATCTGCGCAACAAGGTGCATGCCGCGTCCGGTCTCGACGACATCGTGGCGATCGCTGCTGCCCATGGCCATGCCGTGGACAAGACCGTGCTGCTGCGAGAGCACGCCAAGGCCCTCAGCGACGCCCCCGAGCATGCCCTCAAAGGCATCAACAGCTGGGCCGATGCGCTGATGCATTGCTTCGGCGCCGAGACGGTGGAAACCGAGGTCTGAACCCATAACGGCTCTGAGCCTGAACCGCTCTGAGCTTCAGCCCCCCAGATACGACGCCCGCAGGCCCTCGTCGGCCTGCAGCTGTGCTGCGGGGCCGACCATGGTGATCCGGCCGGCCTCCAACACATAGCCCCGGTTGGCGATCGCCAGGGCGGCGTTGGCGTTCTGCTCCACCAGCAGGATCGTGAGCCCCTCGCCGTGCAGCTGGCTGAGGGCGTCCATCACTTCGGCCACGAGCCGTGGGGCTAGGCCCAGGCTTGGTTCATCCAGCATCAGCAGCTCCGGCCGGCCCATCAGCGCTCGGGCGATGGCCAGCATTTGTTGTTCTCCGCCGGACAGGCCCCCAGCCAGCTGGTCCCGCCGTTCGGCCAGGCGGGGAAAGAGCGTGTAGCAGCGGTCTTGGTCGGAGTGGATCGCGCGGGTATCGCGGCGCAGGTAGGCGCCGAGCTCCAGGTTGGCGGCCACGCTCTGGCGGCTCAGCACCCGCCGGCCTTCGGGGCAGTGGCCGATGCCCATGCGCACGATGCGGTGGGCAGGAACCCCGGCCAGGGGGGCACCGCGCCAGAGGATGCGGCCGGCCCAGGGCGGCACCAGCCCCGAGATCGCCCGCAGGGTGGTGCTTTTGCCGGCGCCGTTGGAGCCCAGCACCGTCACCAGTTCTCCCTGGCGCACCTCCAGCTCCATCCCGTGCAGGGCCTGCACGCTGCCGTAACGCACGGCCAGCCCCTCCAGCTGCAGTAGCACTGGGGTGCTCATGCCACCGCACCCCCCAGGTAGGCGTCGATCACCTTGGGGTCGTGGCGCACCTCTTCAGGTGTGCCGAGGGCGATGCGCATCCCGAAATCCAGCACCGCCATGCGTTCGCACAGGCGCATCAGCAGCGGCACGTGATGTTCGATCACCATCACCGTGAGTTGGTGGCGCTGGCGCAGTTCGTTGATCAGGGCGCAGAGGCTGTCTTTTTCGCTGGGGTTCATGCCGGCGGCAGGTTCATCGAGCAGCAGCAGCTGGGGGCGGGTGGCCAGGGCGCGGGCGATCTCCAGGCGGCGCCGGTCGCCGTAGGCCAGGGTGCCGGCATCGCGTTCAGCCAGGGCCGCCAGGCCCAGTTCTTCCAGGAGCTCCCAGGCCTGCTCCAGCCGTTGGCATTCGGCCTGGCGATGGCTGGGGCTGTTGAGCAGACTGGCCAGGGTGGTGCTGCGGGGCTGGCGCTGCAGGGCCACCAGCAGGTTTTCCAGCACCGAGAGGCCATCGAACAGGCGCAGGTTCTGGAAGGTGCGGGCCACCCCCAGCCGGTTGCGCCGATGGGTGGGCAGGGCCGTGATCGGCTCGCCGCGCCACAGCACCTCGCCAGTGGTGGCGGGGGTGACGCCGGAGATCAGGTTGAACAGGGTGGTTTTGCCGGCCCCGTTGGGGCCGATCAGGCCGAAGATCTCCCCCGGTTGCACCGCAAAGCTCACCCGATCCAGGGCCACCAGCCCGCCGAAGCGGCAGGTGAGCTCTCGCACCTCCAGCAGGGGGCCAGCTGCCGAGTGGTTCATCGGACGTCTCCAGGGTTGCCCTTGGCGCCGAGCCTCCCTAAGCGCTCCAGCAGGCCGGGGGTGATCAGGCCCCGGGGCGCCAGCACAGGCCCCAACAGGATCACCAGGCCGAACAGCACCAGCCGCACATCACCCACCGGCCGCAGCAGCTCGGGCAGGGCGGTGAGCAGCAGGCCGCCCACCACGGGCCCCAGCCAGGTGCGCGAGCCCCCGAGGATCACGAATGCCAGGGTGGTGATGCTGGCGTCGAAGCTGCCCTGGCGGGCGTTCCAGGTGTTGAGGAAG
>CAIOXF010000063.1 GCA_903862155.1 uncultured cyanobacterium
CCACCCATGGTTTCGCCCAGCACCTGCTCCGCCAGGTAAAGCACGTAGAGGCCGAACAGCAGCCAGCCTTCTCGGCGGGAAATCACGCCCTTGGTCCAGAAGATCGGCAGGCAGGCCAGGGTGGTGGCCACCATGATCGGGAAGTCGCGGCTCACCATCACCGGATCCACGCCCAGGCCCCGGCCCCCCGACACCACGGCACAGAGGCCGAGGATCACCAACTGGTTGAGCAGGTTGCTGCCCACCACGTTGCCGATCGCCAGGTCGGCCTTGCCCCGGTAGGCGGCCACCAGCGAGGTCACGAGCTCCGGCATGGAGGTGCCGGCGGCCACGATCGTGAGGCCGATCACGGTTTCGCTCACGCCCAGGGCCGTAGCGGCGGCGATGGCACCCTTCACCAGCACCTGGGAGCCCACCACCAGCAGGCCCAGGCCCGCGGCCAGCTTGGCAGCGGCCACCGGAGCTGGAGCCCGCTCGCTCTCATCGATCTCCTCCACCTCATCGGGGTTTTCGGAGGCGGTGCGCATCTCCCAGATCAGGTTGATCACCAGAGCCGTGAGCAAGGCCACGCCCGCTTGCCAGGTGACCCGGCCAGCCGACGCCATGCCCCACACCGCTGTCGACACCGCCAGCAGCACCGGCACATCCCGGCGGATCAGACGGCTCTTCACCTGCAGCGGCATGATCGCGGCGCTGAGACCCAGCACCACCAGCACGTTGAAGATGTTGCTGCCCACGATGTTGCTCACGGCGATCGCATCGCCAGTGGCACCGCCTTCGAGGGTGGAAAGAAGGCTCACGAACAGCTCGGGGGCACTGGTTCCCATCGACACCACCGTGAGGCCGATCACGATCTGGGGAATCCCCAGCAGCAGCGACAGGGCCACCGATCCGGCCACGAAGAGTTCGCCGCCGCCGAACAGCAGCGCGATTCCCACCACGATCGCGATGGAACTGGTGAGCATGGTCATCGCAACAAAGGAGCCCTCGGCCCTCAACTGGAGCTGATTCTGCAGAGTCGTGGCGCGGCGCCCCGTTACCGGCCGCAATAGCTGATGTGAAGGCCGGTATCGGGCGGTGAAGAGGGGTGTCGATCGTGCTGCACCCGGTTGCCGGCCAGGGCTGGCGGGCGGAGAGTGACGGCACGGGATTCGAGGCGCCAGCCGATGGACGACACCCCACCCAATCAGATCTGAGGAGCGCGCTGACGTTCGTGCCCCTGCTCCAACAGTCTCGATTGGACATCCGGTTTCCAGTCCCCTGAGGACACTCCCGATGCACCGCTCCAGGTGCCCCCGGGCTCACGGAAACCCTTCCTGAACGTCATGGCCCCAGGTGCCGTCGCCGGCAGCTCCGCCCCACAACTGAAGAGCCCACAACCTTCGCGTTGATGACCAAACGCCGAGGCAGCCATCCAGAACCGCCTGTCCGGCGGCGCGAGATGACCTGCTGAGGGACGAAAGCCCGGCCCCCCGGCCGGGCTTCGTTATGGGAGCTCCAGGCTGCGTTCGAGCTCGGCCAGCACCACATCGGCCACCCGCTGGATGCGGAAGCGGCAGGCCAGGGTTTCGCTCACGGCGAAACTGCCGTGCTCCCAGTACTTGTTGCTGCCGGCACCGCCACCACACAGGCCGAAGTAGGCACAGCGCTCGCGGCAGAGCTGCACGCCGGCCTCCATCTCACGCGCCACCCGCTGGAACTTCTCGGTGCCGATCACCGACTCCAGGCTGTCGCGGAGCACGTTGCCAAACACGAAATCGCCGAACTCGGGCGTACTCACCGCCAGCAGCTCCGGATCGAAGGTGGTGAAGTTGCCATGCACATCCACGTTCACGATCACGAACGGGCGGTTCATGTCGGTGCGATCGAGCCGGGCATCGGCATGGGCCAGGGCCAGCACCCCATCGAACTCCC
>CAIOXF010000064.1 GCA_903862155.1 uncultured cyanobacterium
GCCAGCACCGCCAGTGATAACGCCAGGGTGGGCCCGTGGATCTCACTGCGGCGGGTGATCAGCTCCTGCAGTTCATCGATCAGGCCGTCGGCCGCCAGATCCACGCCGCAGATCCGGCCCAACTGGCCCCTCACCATGATCACGGCCACCCCGGCCATGTAGCCCAGCAGGATCGGCCGCGACAGCAGGTCGGCCACAAAGCCGATGCGGGCCCAGGCCCCCAGGCAGCAGGTGAGCCCCACCAGCAGGGCCAGCAGGCTCGTGAGCCCCGCCGCCTGGAGCGGATCGCCGCCGGCGAGGGGCGCAATGGCGGCGGCCGTCATCACGGCGGTGGTGGATTCGGGCCCCACCGAGAGCTGGGGCGAGGAGCCCAGCAGCGCGTAGAGCAGCAGCGGCGGCAGGATCGCCCACAACCCCCGCACCGGATCCACGCCGGCCAGTTCCCCGTAGGCCATGCACTGGGGGATCAGGTAGGCCGCCACCGTGATGCCGGCCAGCAGGTCGGCCCGTAACCACTGGGGCCGGTAGGCGGCCAGCTGGCGCCAGCCCGGGAGGGCCTTGGCGCTCACTTCACCGTGAATCTCTGGGCGGCGGCCTCCCGGCAGGCGGTGCGGGCCTGGTCGATCGATTGGCCCTGCTGCAGCCGGGTGGAGAAGCAGTTGCAGGTGTATTCGGCCATGCCGGCGGGGGCGGTCTTGCCGGCGGCTGTCATCGCCGTGTTGAAGCCGGCCAGGCAGAAGCTGTTCACCCGGGTGGCATCGAAGGCCTGGGCCGGGGGCAGGGTGGAACTGGATCCGGCCAGGGCGAGGCCAAGGAGAGTGTTCTGCAGAAAACGTCTGTGCATCAATTCAGGGGGGGTACCAGTGGCTTCTGTTTAGCCTTGCTCGTTATGGCTCCCTCATCGATGAGTCGTTTGCATTCCTTCGCTGCCGTTGGTCTCGGCGCCCTGGTGGCCCTGGCCCCGATGGCCGCGCCGGCGGCCACGGATGTGGTGTTCGTGAGCGGCGCCTTCCGGCGTTCCATCCCCGTGGCCGACCTGGAACACCTGGCCGCCAGCGGCCATGCTCGGGGCCTGCTTGCGGATCTGATTCGCTTCGGCCGCCAGAAGCCCGCCCAGGTGGGTCAGCTGCTCAACCTCTCGATCCCCCTGCCGGTGGTCACCACCAGCCGCTTCCTCAGCAGCGCCCCGGGTACGGCAATCCTGCAGCGGGTGGGCCGAATCCTGTTTCCCCTGAAGGCTCCGGGGGAGGCGGTGCCCGCCCTGCGTGCCGCCACGATCAATGGCCTGGTGAGCGGCAACGGCCGCATCACGCCGGTGGGCTTCCTGCGGGCCTATCCCAACGGCGATCTGGCCGTGAGCCTGCCGGCCCTGATGGCGGCCATGAACCAGGTGGAGGCGATGGGCGGCGTGGTGAAGGGCCTGCTTGACACCGACATCAAGCCCAACGTGAAGTGATCAGGTGCCCCGGCAACGATAGGGGGGGGTATGCGCGAGCTGCATCGAGGCTGAGACCTCCAGGGCTGGAGGCCTGAGCCGGTCATTCGAACGCCAGACCCAGTAGCTGGGTGCTGCCCTGGGCTTTCACCCAGCGCACCCGCACCTGACGCATCCCCGTGGGGCGGTCGGGTGGGCCGGTGAGCAGCCGACCCCGGCTGTCTGTGGGCACCAACGCGGTGGCTGGCGTGATGGCCCTGGCTCCGCCGGAGCCCAGGTCGATTAGCAGAAGGGGCAGGGCGGGGGTGTTGGTTTGGTCCAGCTCCAGGTGACCTGCCAACAGGGGTTCCACCGGTTGGCGCCGGTAGTGGCGGCGGTCGCCGTTCAGTTCGTTAGCCAGGGCCCGCAGGGCGGCCAGTTGCCCCAGCTTCCGGGCAGGGGGATGGTCGCTGCTGATGGATGGCGCCATCGCACACCTCCCTTCGCTGGCGAACGTGGGCCCGACCCCGGACGAACCCTATGGACCCTTTTGGGTTCGTGGTTGAGCACACAATCAAACGCAACCCTGTTGTTGCCTTTTGTCGCCATTCGGATCTGCGCTAGGCAGTGCTGTTGTGAGCACACGGAACGGGAGGCGCGCGGATGGGAGCGAATCTGCGGCGATCAGGGGCGATGGCCCTGGTGCTGGCGGCCCTGGGGGTAACAGGGCTGCCGGCCCTGGCCCAGCCTGCGGCCGCCCCTGCCAGTGGCGCCGCTCCCGCTGACGCGGCCCCGGCCGCCTCGGGCACGGCCCCGGCGGTGAATGCCAAGGAGCAGCAACTGCTGGAGCGCATCCGCCAGCTCAAGGCGCCCCGCTGGCGCAGCTACGGGGTGTGCCGCTACGACTGGAGCACCTGGCGCCTCACAGAAGGCGGGGTGCGGACCACCGATTCCGAGTGTGGGGCCGACAACAGCCGCACCGTGGTGGCGGTGCATTGCGACACGCTGCAGGTGTCGCGCCGGGAGGGGGAGGGGGCCTGGTCGCCCTGGCGCCTGCCGCTCTCGGCCAATGAATCGAAAACCACTGGCGGTGAAGACCTGATGGTGGCGGCCCTCTGCGCCAACCTCAAGCCGGCGCCCGAAGGGGCGGCAGCTCCCACTCCCCTGAAAACGGAGCCCGCCCCGGGCAGTCCGGCCGCCAAACCGGGTACGACGAAGCCGGCCGCCACGAAGCCCGCCTCCAAGCCTGCTGCTGCAAAACCAGCCACCGCCAAGCCCGCTGCCGCGAAACCCGGCACCACCAAGCCAGCGAACTCCACTAAGCCGCGGTGAACCGCTGAAACGCTGGCAAACTTAGGCCACGCTGCAGACCACCGTGACCCGGTTCAGACCCCTCGCCGCGCTGCTCGCCGCCGCCTCCCTCACCCTGGCGCCGGTGGCGGCCCGGGCTGAATCGGTGATTGAGCAGGCCGCCCGCACCGGTGAGCTCACCATGGCCGGTCCGGTGAACGTGCCTCCCTACGCCTCGCTCGACAGCAACAACGTGCTGCAGGGCTATGCGATTGATCTGGCCAAGTTGATCGCCAATGAGGTGTCCACCTATCTGGGGCGCCCCGTGAAGATCAACTTCCAGCGCCAGGACGATCCGGTGGCGGTGTTCCAGGGCGTGAGCCTGGGCAGCATCGATTTCACCTGCGGGATGGCCTTCACCTGGCAGCGGGAGATGCTGGTGGACTACACGCTCCCGATCGGCCTCTCCGGCATCCGCCTGCTCACCAACACCGGCATCGATGGCTCCCC
>CAIOXF010000065.1 GCA_903862155.1 uncultured cyanobacterium
CGTGGCCGGATCGAAGGGCAGGTCGAACAGCACCGGCCGCAGATCGCCCAACACGCAGCCGTGCAGCAGGGAGCGGTGCAGGTTGCGCGGCAGCAGCACCCGCTCGCCCGGCCCCGCCAGGGCCAGCAGGGCCGCCTGCAGCAGACCACTGGCGCCATTCACCCCAAACCAACAGCGCTCAGCCCCGAGCAGGGCGGCGCAGTGGGCCTGCAACTCGGCCACCTCTCCTTCGCTCTCCAGGGGACCGCCCCACGCGGGGAGTTCCGGGATGTCCCAGGCGCCCGGCCGCTGGCGCAACAGCCGCCGCAGGCCCGGCGCCAAACCGCGCCCACGCCCGTGGGCCGGCAGATGCAGGACCAGGGAGCGGCGCACGGGCGGGATTTCTAGAGTTTTCCGATTGTGAGACGCCTGCCGTGAGCGCCGCCCTTCCCGCGTACGACCAGGCGGCCGATCTGCGCTGGCTGCTGCGGCGACCCCATGTGCTGCTGAGCCGGCTGGTGGTGGTGCTGTGGCAGCTGGGCACGCTCACCCTGGCGCTGCTGTTGCAGGCCAACAGCCGCGATGCCAAAACCCAGAAGCGGCTGGCGGAGCGGATCCTGGCCACCCTCACCAACCTGGGGCCCTGCTTCATCAAGGTGGGCCAGGCCCTCTCCACCCGGCCCGACCTGGTGCGCCGCGACTGGCTCGACCAGCTCACCCGCCTGCAGGACGACCTGCCTCCCTTCCCCCACGCCGTAGCCCTGGCCACGATCGAAGCGGAGCTGGGGGCTCCGGCCCACCAGCTGTTTGTCGAATTCCCCGACTATCCGGTGGCGGCCGCCAGCCTCGGCCAGGTGTACCGGGCCCAGCTGGATGATGGCCACTGGGTGGCCGTGAAAGTGCAGCGGCCCAACCTTCCGTTCATCCTGCGCCGCGATCTGGTGCTGATCCGGCTGCTCGGGGTGATCACCGCGCCGCTGCTGCCCCTGAACCTGGGCTTCGGGCTCGGGGAGATCATCGATGAATTCGGGCGCTCGCTGTTCGAGGAGATCGACTACCGCCGCGAAGCCGACAACGCCGAGCGCTTCGCTGGCCTGTTCGCCAACCATCCGGAAGTGACCGTGCCGCGGGTGGAGCGCCACCTCTCGGCCCAGCGGGTGCTCACCACCCAGTGGATCAACGGCACCAAGCTGCAGCAGCGCCAGGAGCTGGAAGCCCAGCGCCTCGATCCGGCGGCCCTGATCCGCACCGGCGTGATCGCCGGCCTGCGGCAGCTGCTGGAGTTCGGCTACTTCCACGCCGATCCCCATCCCGGAAACCTGTTCGCCCTGCCGGGCAAAACCGGGCCCATGGGCCACGTGGCCTACGTGGATTTCGGGATGATGGATGAGATCAGCAACGCCGACCGCCTCACCCTCACCGGCGCGGTGGTGCACCTGATCAACCGCGATTTCCACGGCCTGGCGCGCGACTTCCAGACCCTGGGCTTCCTCAAGCCCGACGCCGAACTGGGGCCAATCGTGCCGGCCCTCGAAGAAGTGCTGGGGGGCGCGCTGGGGGAAAACGTGGGCAACTTCAACTTCAAGGCGATCACCGATCGCTTCTCGGAGTTGATGTACGCCTATCCGTTCCGGGTGCCGGCACGATTCGCCCTGATCATCCGGGCGGTGGTGAGCCAGGAGGGGCTGGCCCTGCGGCTCGACCCCAGCTTCCGCATCATCCGGGTGGCCTATCCCTACGTGGCGCGTCGGCTGCTGGCAGGCGACACCGCCGAGATGCGCGAGAAGCTGCTGGAGGTGATCTTCGATGGCAACGGCCGGCTGCGGGTGGAGCGGCTGGAGAACCTGCTCACGGTGGTGGAAAACGACAGCGACAGCGCCGATCTACTGCCCGTGGCCGGCGCCGGTCTGCGACTGCTGCTGGGCCCCGATGGCAGCAGCCTGCGGCAGCGGCTGCTGCTCAGCCTGGTGCAGAACGAGCGCTTCAGCACCGACGATCTCCAGCAGCTTCTCGGAATGCTGCGGCGCACCTTTGGCCCACAGCGGGTGATGCAGCAGCTGCGCAGCCGCCTCAGCGAACGGATGGTGGGACGGCCTGCCGCGGCCTGAGGCCGCGATCAGGTGCCTGCCGGTATGAGCATCCAGGCCATCGTGACCGCCACCCCTCCGGAGGCCACCACCACCAGCGGCCAGCTGTTGTCCAAATGGTCCAGCCGTTCCTGGAGGTCATGGCGGGCCGTGCTGTCCTCCATGGCTTCCATGTCGGCGTAGCGGCGCCCGATCCAGATGACCAGCACGAAGGCCACCAGGGTGATCACGTAGGCCACCACGTACACCTGATCCAAAAAGGTGAGGAAGGGCAGATCGGGAAGGTTTTCGCGGTACGCCTGTTGCAGGAACACCAACGTGAGCAGCACCGTGACAGGAATGCTGGCTCTGGCATCCTGCTCATCCGGACGCACTTTGAAGACCAGCAGCACCATCGCCATCAGGACGGCCAAGGGCAGCAGCAGCCGCCAGAAGGCAGCCCAAGAGGAGGTGCCGAAGGAGATCTCAAACAGGAGCAGGCTGTACTCGCTCTCGTCGCCACCCAGCCCGAAGTTGCTGGCGTAGTGATGGCGATATTCCGCGATCGACCATCCACGGTTCAACCAACCGATGATGTGGGCGAATAGACCCATGCCGCTGTTGCGCACATCCGGCTCAAGCCGCAGCTGGCTGTAATCCAGCTCGCCATCCACGTCGTCGACTTCCAGGGCCAGCGGCAGGCTGACGCTCATGAACGGGTAATGGCGGAAGCTCGCCCGATCGAGGTAGTAGCGACCGCGGTAGCTGAACAGCTGGTAGTAGCTCCCATCAGGAAGGCGCTCCGGGGCAACCCCCACCGGCTCCAGCTGGGGTGGTGCATCGGTGATGAGGGTGTTGATCAGCCTGAAGCGCTGATCGATCGTGGCCTGGCTGGCCTCGAGGTAGCGCTGCAGCGGTTGATCCCAGCGCATCCAGACGTAACCGCTCGAGGCATAGCTGGGCACGCTCAGATCGAGCTCTGAGGTGGTGTTCGCATAGACCCCCACCTGAACGCGATGGACTGCCCGCTCGAGCTCGAGTTGATCAACCCGGGCCTCAGCGTCGCTCAGCAGGTCTCCCCGCAGGGTGCTCCAACCGCCGGGGAGGAGCGCGCCGGGGTCGGTGATCAGCGCGCGGGCTGAGGCGGAGAGTCGCAGGGCGTCACGGCCGCGCACCTGTTCCACATCGATCCCCCCGATCGCCAGGAGGGCCAGAATCATGGCCAGCACCACGGAGCCGATGGCCACGAGGTTCCAGCGCTTCTGCTTTCGCACCGGTGGGCTATCCGGGTTCGGGCCGACCTTAAAGCTGCGGTCAAGGCTCGCCCTGGTCCCCGTGCTTGTGCCGTTGCTGCTGGCTCCGGTGCAGGCGCAACCGGCAGGTGCGGAGCTCGTGCTTGGCCAGTCGGCCCCGCTGAGCGGCCCCTCAGCCCAGCTGGGCCGTGACTACCGCGATGGAGCTCTGGCCTGGTTCAGTGAAGTGAACCGCCGCGGCGGGATCCACGGACGCCGCGTGCGGCTGGTGAGCCTGGACGACCGCTATGAACCTGCCCTCACGCTGCGCAACACCCGCCAGCTGATCGAAGGCGAGCGGGCCTTCGTGCTGTTCGGCTACGTGGGCACCCCCACGGTGAAGGTGATCCTTCCACTGGTTGAGAAGCAGCGCATCCCATTGGTGGCCTCTCTCACGGGGGCACAGCTGCTGCGAACGCCGTTCCGGCCCATGGTGTTCAACCTGAGGGCCAGTTACCAGGCGGAGATCGACCGGATCGTGGCAACGCTGGTGCGCTCCGGCCGGCATCGGATCGCCGTGATGCACCAGCAGGACGCCTTCGGGGACGACGGACTGCGGGCCAGTCGGATCGCCCTCGCCCGCCATGGCCTGCGCCCTGTGGTGGTCGCCGGCGTGCAGCGCAATTCCACCGCCACCGATGCGGCAGCCCGGTTGGTGCATCGGGCGCAACCGAATGGCGTGGTGATCATCAGCGCCTACCCCAGCTCAGCGGCCTTCAGCCGGCAACTGCAGGTTTTGGGCAGCAGGGCCCAGCTGATGAACGTGTCGTTCGTGGGCACCGGAGCCCTGCAGGACGCCATGCCAGGCGGGCTGGCCAATGGGATCGGCATTGCACAGGTTGTGCCTTTTCCCTGGGACCGGCGGGTGCCGGTGGTGGCGCAGTATCAGCGGCTGATGCGACGCCAACAGGTGAGCGCGCGCTTTGGCTTCACCAGCCTGGAGGGTTTTCTGGCAGCCCGCTGGTTGACGGCGGCACTCCAGCAGACGGGGAGCCACCCCACCAGGGAGCGCCTCGTGAATGCCTTCCAGCAGATGCGCCGGGTTGATCTGGGCGGGTTCTTGATTGAGCTCGGGCCCCGCGATCACCAGGCCAGCGACTTCGTGGATCTCACGTTCCTTGGCTCCCAGCGCTGGAGCCCCTGATGGCTTGCCATCGCTAGGGTCGCTCCATCTTCAACCGTTCAGCCGTGCCCTCAGCGCCAATCGATCTGAGTGAGGCTTCAGCCTGGTGGGCCAGCGGCGACTTCGGCGACCTCGACGCCGCGGACATCCTTCTGGAGTACGCGCCCATCCAGCAGCCCCCCTACGTGCTGGCCGGGATCGGGCTGGCCATGGGGGTGCTGTGCGGGCTCACCTTCGCCAAGCTCGTGCAGAACCGGCTCGATGGCTGGAAGCAGGATCGGCTGGCCCTGCTGCCGCTCGGCACCCGCGAAACCAACCTGGCCTACAGCGGCGTGATCCTGGGGATCACCCTGTTTATCGGCGGCAGCCTGTCGG
This sequence comes from uncultured cyanobacterium, assembly GCA_903862155.1. Taxonomy (GTDB): domain Bacteria; phylum Cyanobacteriota; class Cyanobacteriia; order PCC-6307; family Cyanobiaceae; genus UBA5018. The sequence goes on from CAIOXF010000065.1 coordinate 4,836, forward strand.
TGTTCGGGTTCTCCCTGGGAGCTGCCCTGCTGGTGTCGTTTGCGCTGTCGGTGGCGACGGCCGGGGCCCTGTGGGTGCAGCTCGAACGCCTGATGGAACAGGTGCAGAGCGGCAATTTCAAGGCCGTGGACTTCGACAACTTCGATCAATTCTTTTGATCGACCGCCCGGTTACTGCCCGGTTGACGGGCCTCCGCTGAGCGAGCGCGTTTACGCCGCCAGATAACCCTCCAGCCGGCGCGACTGGGCCCGGATTCCTTCCAGGGCCTTGCGCTCCAGGTTGCGGGTCTTGTCGCGGCTCATGCCCAGGGCCTTGGCGATGGAGCTGAGGCTCATCGGTTCGGCTGGACTGCTGCCGTCGCCCTCAATGCCATAGCGCATCTTGAGCACGCTGGCCTGCAGTTCGGGCAACTGGTCGAGCAGGTCGCGCAGGTCGCCCTTCATGCAGGCGTCATCCAGTCGCTCCTCGGGGAGCTCGTTGTCGCCGGCGAGTAGATCCAGCAGCTCGGTGTCGTCGCCGTCGCCCACCTTGGTTTCCAGGCTCACCGGCAGGCGCGCGCGGCAGAGCAGATCCTTCACCTCCTCCTCCGGCAGCTCCACGCAGGCGGCGAGCTCGGTGATGGTGGGGGTGCGGCCCAGGTCTTGGCTCAGCTCGCGCTGGCCCTTCTTGAGCTTGTTGAGGGTTTCGGTGATGTGGATCGGCAGCCGGATCGTGCGGCTCTTCTCTGCAATGGCACGCGTGATGCCCTGGCGGATCCACCAATAGGCATAGGTGGAGAACTTGTAGCCGCGGGTGGGATCGAACTTCTCCACACCGCGCACCAGGCCGATGGTGCCCTCCTGGATCAGGTCCAGGAGTTCCATGTTCCGGTTGGTGTATTTCTTCGCCACACTCACCACCAGCCGCAGGTTGGCGGCCACCATCCGCTCCTTGGCGCGGCGACCCGCGCTCAGTCGCTTGCTGAGCTGGGCGGGGGTGAGACCGGCCTCCGCGGCAAGGATGTCGTTGCTGGGCTCTTCACCACCGGCCCGCAGCTTGAGCTCCTCGCGCAGCTCCTCCAGGCCCATCAACTCCTGGACCTGGCGGCCCAGGGTGATCTCCTGCTCATGGGTGAGCAGCGGCACCCGGCCGATGTCGCGCAGGTAGCTGCGCACCAGATCGCCACCACCGAGATGGGAGCCATCAGCCGCAGCAACGGGCAGGGAGGGCATGGCAACCGGAGGAGTTACGAAACACTTGGGTTTCGTAACGTTATCACCAGTTCCCGGCTCCTCGCCCCGCCACCGAAAGTGGGGCCATGCCTGCCGAACGGCTCCACAAACTGATTGCCAATGCCGGCCTGTGCTCCCGCCGCCGGGCCGAGGAGCTGCTGCGCGATGGCCTGGTGAGCGTGAACGGCCAGCCGGCGCAGCTGGGCGACAAGGCTGATCCAAGCTGCGATGCGATCGCGGTGGCCGGCCAGCCCCTGGCCGCTCCGCCTGAGCCGTTGGTGCTGTTGCTCAACAAGCCGATGGGGGTGCTCTGCAGCTGCAGCGACCCCCATGGCCGCCCCACCGTGCTCGATCTGCTGCCACCGGAACTGCGCCAGAACAGCGGCCTGCATCCGGTGGGCCGGCTCGATGCCGACAGCCGCGGTGCCCTTCTGCTGAGCAACCAGGGCGATCTCACCCTGCGGCTCACCCATCCGCGCTACGGCCACCGCAAGACCTACCGGGTGTGGGTGGAAGGCCAACCCTCAGCGGCCGCCCTGGGCCGCTGGCGGCGTGGCATCAGGCTCGATGGCCAAGCCACCCAGCCGGTGGGGGTTCGTGTGCTGAAAACCACAGGGGATGCCACCTGGCTGGAGGTGGTGATGGGGGAGGGCCGCAACCGCCAGATCCGCCGCACCGCCGCCCTGCTGGGCCATCCCGTGCGCGACCTGCAGCGCCTGGCCATCGGCACGGTGGAGCTGGGCCGGCTGGGGGAGGGCGAATGGCGCCGCCTTGATCGCGGAGAATGGCCCAACCTGGCGCAGCCCTCCTGAGCTCACCGCGTCCCTCCATGGCAGCTCGCCTGCGTTCGTGGATGCGGCGCGGCCCAAAGCCAGCCGCCCAGGCGAGCGAACCCCAGGCCGATCCGCTGCTGGCGGCCGGCCGGGAGCTGCGGTTGCGGCGGGAGGCCCGCGGGCTCACCCTGCGGGATCTGGCCCTGGAAACCCGGATCAGCACGCCGGTGCTGGAGGCCCTGGAGCGCGGTTGGCGCGACCGGCTCCCCGAAGCTGCCTACCTGCGCACGATGCTGCCGCTGATCGAGCGGCACCTGGAGCTGGAACCCGGCAGCCTGGAGCTGCTGCTGCCGGCCACCGGGCCCACCACTCCAGGACGGCAGCCCAGCGGCCTGCTCAGGCGGTTCACGCCCGGATCGATCGAGGTGTACTCCAGCTGGCAGGGCACGGTGCTCTACGGCTTGCTCACCCTCGGCCTGATCTATGGCCTCAACATGGAGCAGCAACGGCTGGCGGCCCAGGGCCTGCTCACCCTGCGGCCAATCCCGCCGCTGCCGCCCAGCGAGCAGCAGAAGCCCACGCGGCCCGAAGCCAGCCTGCTGGGGGCCATGCCCGAACTGCGCCCCCTGGAGCGCGCCACCCTGCAGGAGGCCCTGCGCCGGGTGGGCGAAACCACGCCTTCGGCGAAGGCTTACCCAGCGCCGGAGAGCCATGGCGTGCTGGTGCTGCGCCTGCAGCAGCCCACCCGGGTGAGCCTCCGCAGCGGCCGCGGGGCCCGCACCGACCTGCAGGGGGCCCGAGGTGAACTGGCCCTGCCGATTGAGGAGGGCTTCCAACTCCAACTGGAACCGCCACCGGCGAACACCGCCGATCCGACTGCCGAAGCACCGGCGGTGGAATGGAACGGGGCACCCCTGGCGCCCCTGCCGGGCCAACCCGCCGGCCGCTATGCCGTGGGAGCTGGGGCAACGCCGCGGCCGTAGCGGGCCGCCATGGCGCCATAGCCCCCCAGGGGCCCCGCTAACGATTCCATCGGGCGATCCAGGCGCCAGCACCAATTGCCCTCGGTGGTGCCGGGGGTGTTGAAGCGAGCCTCATCGCCCAGTTCCAGCAAATCTTGAAGCGGCGCCACGGCCAGCTCGGCGGAACTGGCCAGGGCCAGCTCCAGCAGCTGCCAGCCCGGTGCCGTGACCGGCGCCCCCACGGCGGCCTCCACCCGGGCCCGGGCCTCGCCGTTCAGGCTGCGCCACCAGCCGATGGTGGTGGCGTTGTCGTGGGTGCCGGTGTACACCACCCAGCGGCTACCGCGGATGTTGGCCGGCAGATAGGGATTGGCGGGATCGCCGTCGAAGGCGAACTGCAGGATCTTCATCCCCGGCAGACCAAAGCCGTCGCGCAGCCGCTCCACCGGCGGGGTGATCACCCCCAGGTCTTCCGCCACCAACGGCAGACGGCCCAGCCGTCCGGCCGGCCCCAGCAACACCCCGCGCAGGGCGCAGCGGCACCACAACAGCGCCAGCAATGGCCAGCCCGGCGACGCCTTCCACACCCCGTGCTCCGCTGTGGCATCAGCACCCGGCACGCTCCAGAAGGCCTGCAGGGCCCGGAAGTGATCCAGCCGCAGCAGATCAAACAGTTCGAGCTGGCGCTCCAGCCGCTGCAGCCACCAGCGGAAGCCGCTCAGCAGGTGGCGGGGCCAGCGATACACCGGCGTGCCCCAGAGCTGGCCGGTGGCCGAGAAGTAGTCGGGCGGCACACCACTCTGCTGCTCCAGGCTGCCGCCGCGGCCGAGCGAAAACAGCCCCGGCCGGCTCCACCCATCGGCGCTGTCGTGGGCCACATAAAACGGGAGATCCCCCAGCAGTTGCACGCCCTGCTCCCGGGCCAGCCCACGGAGCTGCTGCCACTGGCGCTGCAACTGCCACTGCACCAAAGCCTCCTGGAGCAGGGCCTGGTGATGGTCGTGGTGGAGCCGTTGCAGGGCCCGGCGATCGCGCCGCGCCAGGGGTGCGGGCCAGCGCCACCAGGGCTCGCCGCCCTGCAGGTTGCGCAGCACCATGAAGCGGCAGTGATCGCGCAGCCAGAAGCGCTCGACGCGGCACCAACGCCGGAACTCCGTTTTGCGCGCCTCGGATTGCTGGGGCCAGCAGCGCAGCAGCGCGGGCCCCAGGGCTTCCCCACGCAACTGGGCTGGATCCGCCGCGATGAACCCCTCCTGCTGGAGCAGGGCCCCATCAAGCAGGGCGGGATTGAGGGCCGAACCGCTGGGGGAGCTGTAGGGCGAACCGGTGCCGTCGGTGGGGGCCAGGGGCAGCAGTTGCCACACCCCCACACCGCTCTGGCCCAGGAGCCGAATCCACGCCTGGGCCGCTGCGCCGAAGGTGCCGTTGGGGCCTGGGCCCGGAAGCGCAGTGGGATGCAGCAGCACTCCGGAGGAGCGGGCGCTGGGGGAAGGAGGTGCGCCGCTCAAGGTGCCGGCAGCCGGTAGCGGCTGATGATCTTTTTGGCAAAGGCCGGAATGTGGGCCTCAGCCTTCTCCGGATGGTTGCGCCGCACCCACAGGGCGTTGCGGGTGAAGTGGGAATCGATCGAGAAGCGGCCGTATTCGAGCCCCTGGGGCCCGAACCGCTCCACGAAGAACCCGATCAGGTTCGCCACCCACATCGGCAGCTTCACGGCCTTGTCGTAGGCCTCGATCCCCTGCTGCACCGCCGCCTGGCGATTGCCGCGGCTGGTCACGGGCGCCACCTCGAGCTCGTTCGCCACCAGATCCAGCAGCAGCTGCCCCTTGGGGTTGCGCACCGTGATCCACTGGCGTCCGAAGGTGGCGCCCATGTAGCCCACCACCAGGTCGGCACCGGCATTGGTGTAGTCGAAGCAGCTGAGGCAACTGGGGGCGAACACGTCCTTGAGCTTGGGGGTATCGAGCCCGAAGAACGGCACCGTTTCCTCGCGCCCATCGCTGTGGCGGAAGTGGATGCGGAAGTCCTGCATGAACTCGTAGTGCACCACCGTGTCGGGTGAGCTCACCGTGGTGTCGAGGAAGGTCTGCAGACCGTCACGGCTCACGTTGTCGGTGCAGGGGAGCCCGAGCACGTAGAGCGCATCGAGGGGCAGGGTGGCCTGCACGGCCCGCAGGGCCTGGATCTGGCAGCCCACACCGATCGCCAGCAGCTTCTTGATGCCACTGCCCGGTAACTGCTCCAACACCTCCAAATTGGGCGAGAGGGTGGGCTTGTTCACCCGGGCGCTGAGCACCTCCTCAGGGGTGCGGGCCAGCCGCGGCACGGGGGTGAAGCGGTCGTCGTCGCTCTGGCCCACGCAGAGCACCGCATCCACCAGGCCGGTCTCCAGGGCGCGCACGCCGATGCGGCTCACGATCCCGGTCCACTGGGCCCCGTTGATCGGCTGCTGGAGCCGGGCGGTGAGCATGCGCTGCTGCACACCGAAATAGAGCTCGTCGTCGTTGTCGAGGTCGCGGCTGCGGCCGTGGGCCGCGGTTTCCATCGCCTCGAAGCGCTGGTTGAGAAAGGCGCAGCTGTCCTTCACATAGGCCACCCAGCGGCTGTCGCAGAGGCCGCACTGGGAGCAGAGGTCTTTGGCCGGATACACGCTGCCCTTGGCCAGGGGCCGGGCGCGCTCGTGGGGAAGAGCGGTTGCCATGGGCCACAACCTATCGGTTGCGCACGAAAACGGGCCTGGGGCGCGGGATCTGCTCCAGAGTGGGCGGCCGATGGCCCGCCGCACCTCCCCAGCGTCTGCTCCCAATCGCCGCCAGCGCGCTGCGGTGCGGATCGGCGCGGCCGCGATCGGCGTGGGGCTGGGGGTGGGCACCCTGGGGCTGGTCTGGCCCAAGCCCGACCGCTCGCTCGACACCCGCCAGCAACTCACCCCAGCCGATCTGGCCAAGCCCCCCAGCCGCCCGGTGACGGTGCTGGTGATCGGGATCGATGGCGAACGGCTGGGGGATGGGGTGAATGGCGCGGCCCCCCGCGGTGCGGCCAATGCCGATGCCCTGCTGCTGGTGCGGGTGAACCCCGTGGCCCCCACCCAGGTGCTGAGCCTCCCGCCGGAGCTGGCGGTGAAGCTGCCGGGCCAGAGCCAACCCCTGGCGCTGGGCAGCCTCTACCGGCTGGGGGGCGCCGCCCTGGTGGGTGATGCGGTGCGGGAGCTGGTGGGGATGGACTCCACCGAGCCGGACCGTTACCTGGTGCTCAGCCGTTCAGCCCTGCGCAACCTGGTGGACGACCTGGGCGGCATCGAAGCCAGCCCATCGCAGGCGATGCGCTACCGCGACAAGAGCCAGAACTTCACGATCGATCTGGAGGCCGGGCTGCAGCGGCTGCAGGGGCGCGATGTGGAGCAACTGGTGCGCTTCCGCGATCCTCTGCGCCCGGTGGAGAGCCGGATCGACGACCAACAGGAGGCCGCCCGGGGGCTGCTGAAGGCGATGGCCCTGCCGGCCCAGCTGCCGAACCTGCCGGGCCTGCTGGGCAGCCTCAAGGGTGAGGTGGCCACCAACCTCAGCGAAACCGAGGCCCTCAGCCTGCTGGCGGCCGCCCTTGGCCGCACCGACGCCCTGCAGGTCTCCACGGTGCCGCTGAGTCTGCCCAAGGCGAGCCAGGCGCCGCTGCGCCAGCTCAGCCCCCAGGCCGCCCTGCCCCTCTGGCCACCGGCTCAGGCCGCCGCCGCCCCCTGAAGGGCCAGGGCCAAGCGCAGATCCACGCCCTCCGCCATTCCCGCCGGCCCAAGGGCACCCAACCAGGGCAGGCCCTCCCGCCGGCGCTGTTCGGGCTGCCAGGGCTCACCCCACTGGATCAGGCCCCGCAGCGGCACCCCGTGCTGGCGCAGCAGGGCACAGGTGGCGGCGGCGGCGCCGGTGTGGAGCTGATCGGCTTCGAGCAGCAGCAGGGTGGGCTGGCGCCAGGCCCCCAGCGCCTGGGCCCAGCACTGGCCATCGGCCAGGGCCAGGCCCGGATCCACCCCCAGGGCCGCGAGGCCGGGCCCAGCAGCGCCCTGAGCCAGGGCCGCCAGGGCCGGGTCGGGATCCTGCAGGGGCTCCAGGGCCGGCTGCCAGGGAAGCTGCAGGGCCTCGGCCAGCATCGGCCCGGCCTGGGCCAGCCGGGCCGTGACCTCAGCTGTGGTGCCGGTTGAAACCACCACGCAGGGCGCCGCTTCACGAAGGCCAGAAAACGTCATCGTTGTTCGCACTGGGCGGACCGGCTCGCTTCTACGATCGGGGCGCAGCCGTCGCGCCCGCGCCCGCCGTGACCAGTTTCATGACCGCTGATCGGCTGGCTCAAGAA
>CAIOXF010000066.1 GCA_903862155.1 uncultured cyanobacterium
TCAGGCCCGGGAGTTGCTGCGCTGCAGTGGCCCGTTGGCCACCACCAGCGCCAACCGCTCCGGTGAACCGGCCGCCACCACCGCAGCAGAAGCAGCAGCGCTGTTCCCCCAGGTGCCCCAGCTGGCCCCGGTGCCCTGGCCTGCAGCAGGGGGCACGGCCAGCACCGTGCTCGGCTGGAGCCCTGAAGGTTGGCGGGTGCTGCGGGCCGGTGCCAACCTGCCGGCAGGCATCCCGGTGATCAGCTAATGGCGGCTCTGGTGCTGGTGCTGCTGATCACCCTGGTGGCCGCTCACTGGTTGATGGAGCCGCTGCTGCATGCCCTGCTGGGGCCGTTTGAGTTCACTTGGCTGGCGTGGGGCCTACTCGCCGTGGCGGCCTGGCTGTTCGCTGGAAACGAGCGCAGCTAAGGCTGCCGTGCTCGCCATGGAGCCATGGGAAAGGAAGCCGGCTAACGGATTTGAACCGATGGCCTTCGCTTTACAAAAGCGCTGCTCTACCGCTGAGCTAAGCCGGCATCTGCGGGCGATGGCGACGGGGCGCTGCACCTGCAGGCGGCATCGTATCGCCTGTGGCTTGGCATGAGCGCAGGGCCCACAGCAGCAGTTCGGTGCGGCTGCGGCAGCCGGTTTTGGCCAGCAGGCTCGACACGTGGCTTTCGATCGTGCGTGGGCTCAGCACCAGCGCCGCCGCAATGGCCTTGTTGGCTAGGCCCTGCTGGAGCAGGCGCAGCACCCGCTCCTCGGCGGGTGTGATCCGATCGGAAGCGAGGGCCATGGCCGCGACGGCATCTGCCCTGAGGATTCCCACGGCTCCGGGAATCCCCCTTGAGGGCCTGGCCTCAGCTGCTCACCTTGGCCCGGAAGACGGGATCGGCTGGATCGGCTTCCTCTTCGCTCTCGCTGGTTTCCCCCTTGGCCAGCGGTACGGCCCGGGCCCGCTTGATCGGCAGGTTGGCCACCAGCGCCGTGACCCGGTCTTCGGTTTCCAGGCTCACGTCGCCCTCGTCCATGTCGATCTCCACGTAGCGGCTCACCACCTCGAGGATTTCCCGCCGCATCTGCATCAGCAGCTCGGGGTTGAGGTCAGAGCGGTCGTGGGCGAGCACCAGCTGCAGCCGCTCCTTGGCGGTTTCGGCGCTGGTCTGCTGGCGGCCCAGCAGCCTGTTGATCAGATCGCGCAGGGTCATCGCCGTCAGAACAGTTTCTTGGTCATCAGCCGGCCGAGCTTGGCCCGCAGGCCCCGGCCTTCCTTGGCGGGATCGATCAGGGGCACGTCTTCGCCCCGCAGCCGACGGGCCACATTTGTGTAGGCGCGGGCGGCGGGGGAGCTGGTGCCATGAAGGGTGAGCGGTTCGCCCCGGTTGGTGCTCACGATCACCTGCTCGTCCTCGAGCACCAGGCCCAGCAGCGGCAGGGCCAGGATGTCGGTGACGTCGTTCACCGCCAGCATTTCCTGGTTGGCCATCATTTTCGGCCGTACCCGGTTGAGCACCAGCTGGATCGGTTGAATGCCGTTGCTGTTGAGCAGGCCGATCACCCGGTCGGCGTCCCGTACGGCGGACACTTCAGGGGTGGTCACCACGATCGCCTCGCGGGCGGCGGCCATGGCGTTCTTGAAGCCCCCCTCGATGCCGGCCGGGGCGTCGATCAGCACGTAGTCGTACGACGCGCTCACCATCGCCACGATCTTCTGCATGTCCTCGGGGGTGAGCCACTCGAGCATGCGGGGATTGCCGGCCGGCAGCAGGGCCAGATTGGGCTCCTGCTTGTGCTTCACCAGCGCTTGCTCCAGCCGGCAGGTGCCAGCGAGCACTTCCTGGGCGGTGTAAACGATCCGGTTTTCCAGGCCCAGCAGCAGATCGAGGTTGCGCAGGCCGAAGTCGGCATCCAGCACGGCAGTGCGCATGCCCTGTTTGGCCAGGGCGATGCCCAGGTTGGCGGTGAGGGTGGTTTTGCCCACGCCCCCCTTGCCGGAGCAGATCAGGATCGTGCGGGTGGAGGCGGCGCTCACGGCTGGCACTGGAGTCGGAGCAGGTTAAGCCCAACTCCCAGATCGGCCCTGATGGCACTGGATCGTGTGTTGTCGGTTGCCTTGTCAATGGGGTGAGGGGGCTTACAAAGGGGCCGTAGTCCCCGGCACACCGTTGATGGCCGATCAGCTCCCCACCCACCAGCAGCTGATCGTGATGCCCGACGACGGCGCCGATTCGGTGGTGGCCCTCATTGAGGCCGCCAACAGCGAGCTGCGCCTCAAGCAGTTCAAGCTTCAGTCGCCGGCAGTGATGGAGGCCCTGCTGCGGGCCCATCAGCGGGGCGTGCAGGTGCGGGTGATGCTGAATCCCCACACTTCTGGCGGCGACCGCTGGAACGATGAGGCCTATGCCCAACTGCAGGGCTGGGGCATCCAGGTGGCCTGGACCTCAGAGGCCTTCCCCGTGACCCACGAGAAATCGTTGGTGGTGGATCGCACCGCGGCTCTCGTGGCCACCTTCAACCTCTCCGACAAATACTTCACCCAAACGCGCGACTACGGCGTGGTGAGCCATGCCCCGCCGGTGGTGGAGCAGGTGATTGCCGGCTTCGAGGCCGACTGGAACCGGGAGTTCTTCCACCCCGACCTCGGCGTGGGCCTGGTGTGGAGCAGCGTGCACAGCCGCGGTCAGATGGCCCGCATCATCGATCTGGCCAACACCACCCTTTGGATCCAGCATCCCAAGTTCGTGGACGCCGTGATCCTTGAGCGGATCATTTCGGCCCGGGAGCGGGGCGTGAAGGTGCGGCTGCTGTGCGGCGGCAAGCACGGCATCTCCGACTGGGACATTTACGACACGTTTTCATCGCTGCGGGTGATGGAGCGCTTCGGCGTGAAAATCCGCCGCCAGAAGCACCTCAAGCTGCACGCCAAATTGATCCTGGTGGATGGCGCCTATGCCCAGACCGGTTCCATGAACATCGACCGCAGCGCCTTCGACCTGCGCCGCGAACTCGGCATCGAATCCGACGCCCCTGAGGTGGTGGAACGGCTCAAGGCCACCTTCCAGGCCGATTGGGATTCGGCGAAGAAATACCGCGCCCCCGATCCCCTTGATCCGAGCCTCCATGAGGAAGGCGAGCTGCCCCCCGATCCCCACTTCGTGCACGACTGATGGCCGTTGCCCCTCCCGAGCCCACCACGGAGCTGGCCGCGCCGCCCAGCCTGCGCGAGCTGTTTCTCGGGATGCTTCAGGTGGCGCTCTCGGCCTTCGGCGGCGGGCTTTCGGCCTGGAGCCAGCGCATCGTGGTGGAGCAGCGCCGCTGGATGACCAACGAACAGTTCCTCACCGGCCTCACGGTGGCGCGCCTGTTCCCCGGCCCCAACCAGATCAACATGGCCGTGTACATCGGCACCCAGTTCCGCGGCTTGCGCGGGGCGCTGGTGGCGCTGGCCGGCATGTTGCTCGTGCCGTTCACCCTGCTGATGCTGCTGGGGGTGGCCTACTTCTGGCTCCATGAGCTGCCCGCCGTGGATCGGGTGCTGGCGGGCGTGGTGGCGGCAGCGGCCGGGATGGCTCTCTCGATGGGGTTCAAGATCCTTCACCAGTACTGGCGTGATCCGGTGGCACTCCTGCTGGCGGCCGGGGTGTTCGTGGCCATGGTGGTGTTCAAGGTGCGGCTCATCCCGGTGGTGCTCATCACCGGGCCCCTGGCGATGGCCTGGTACTGGCCGCGGCGCACCACCGGCTGATGGCGTTGTCTTGGCTTGCGGCCGCCTGTTCGGCCCCCACCCGCCTCACCGACCTAGGCAACCTGCTGCGGGTGCTCTGGGAGTTCCTCTCCCTCTCGCTCTTTTCCCTCGGCGGCGGCAACACCCTGTTGGCCGAATACCACCATCTAGCGGTGAACCAGTTCTGCTGGCTCAGCGACGCCCAGTTCGCTGATCTCTATGCGCTGGCGGAGGCGGCCCCCGGTCCCAGCTCGATGCTGGTGGGGCTGCTGGGGCTTGGAGCGGCCTGGAAGGAGGGGGTGGCCTGGGGCCTGCTCAGCGGCTATGGCGCCGAAGCCGCGATCCTGCTGCCCTCCACCCTGCTGATGGTGGTGGCTTGCCTGAGCTGGCGGAAGCTGGAGCATTCCCCCTGGCGCATCGCCTTCGAACGGGGTATGGGGCCGATCACCCTCGGGATCCTGTTCGCGGTGGGCCTCAAAATCGTGCGCACGGCCGACACCACCCGCGCCGGAGATCTGAGCGTGCCTGGGGTGATCGTGTCGGTGATCGTGTGCGTGCTGATGCTGCGCACCAAGATCTCCCCGCTCTGGTTTATGGCGTTTGCCGGGCTGCTCGGCGGGCTGGGGATGATCAACCGCTGAGCGCTCAGCCGCTGAGGGGCCAGGTCGGGCTGGCCGCGTCGATGCGGATCA
>CAIOXF010000067.1 GCA_903862155.1 uncultured cyanobacterium
CTCGGCCTTGCAGTGGCTGTGGTCGCGGGTGGCGGCAAAGCCCTGGGCGTCAGCCATGGGTCACCTGGGGGTGACTGGGGCACATCGGAGTGCGTTCTTGCGCTGCCGGCCGTGGGAGCCGCAGCATCAACGAAACCTGCATGGGCCCATCCTGGCGCCCCAGCCCAATGACCGACCTGCTCGTGATTGCCGCCAGCAACGGCGAAAACCTGAAGCTGGCCGAGCGCTTTGCCAGCGCAGCCGAGGCCCAGGGCCAACGCGCTGCCGTGCTCGACCTCACGGCGGTGGACCTCCCCCTGTTCACGCCCCGGGCGATGGCGGCGGGGACCCCGCCGGCCCTGGCCGCTTTGCAGGAGCAACTGCAGGCCGCGCGGCGCTGGGTGATCTGCGCGCCGGAATACAACGGCTCGATTCCGCCGGTGCTCACCAGCGCCATCGCCTGGCTGTCGGTGCAGGGCGACGACTTCCGGGCCCTGTTCAACGGCCGGCCGATCGCCATCGCCACCCACTCCGGCGGCGGCGGCCACACCCTGATGGCAGCCCTGCGCCTGCAGTTGGCCCACCTGGGCGCCCATGTGGTGGGCCGCCAGCTGGTGAGCACCAGCGCTAACCCGGCCAAAGACGCATCAATCCTCGACCTGGTGAGTCGCCTGCAACAGCTCGCCGTACCCCAGAACTGACGTTCCGCACCATGACCACCATCACGACCGGCAGCAGCGCCCGCACCAACCTGGTGTTCCGCCCCGCCGCGGAGCGCTTCCACAGCCAGCTCGACTGGCTCGACAGCTGGCACAGCTTCTCCTTCTCCTCCCACTACGACCCGGCCTGGATGGGCTTCGGGCCGCTGCGGGTGATCAACGACGACACGATCGCCGCCGGCCGGGGCTTCGGCATGCACCCCCACCGCGACATGGAGATCGTCACGGTGATGGTGGAGGGCCAGCTCAACCACCGCGATTCGATGGGCCACGCCGAGGTGCTGCGCGCCGGCGAAGTGCAGCGCATGAGCGCCGGCACCGGCGTGGTGCACAGCGAGGTGAACGAGGGCAGCCAGCCCTGCCGACTGCTGCAGATCTGGATCGAACCCAGCAGCACCGGCATCCCGCCGGCCTACGCGCAGAAACCCTTCACCATCGGTTCGGGCTGGACGCCCTTGCTGGATCCCCAGGGCTCCGATGGCGCGATGGCCATCCACAGGCCGGTGCGGCTGTGGCGAGCCCAGCCCATCACCGGCCAGGAGCTACCGCTGACGCTCAACCCCGGCAGCCAGGGCTGGATCCAGGTGATCGAAGGCGGCGGCGCTGTAGCCCCCGCCGGATCCGGCGAGGGCATGGCCCTGCAGCGGGGCGATGGCCTGGGCTTCGGCGCCAATGGGGCCGATCGGCCCAACACCTTCACGGCCGGGGAAGCCGGAGCCGACCTGCTGCTGTTCGAGCTGCGCTGAGCCGACGACCAAAAGGGCACAACGCCATGATGGTGCCGTTGACTATCGACGGATCGGGCCGCGCGGCATCGCAGCATGGGTGGCCAGATCTGGCAGACGCGTTGATGCTGCAGCCTCCTCGCGGCTATCTGACCCTCAGCTGGCTGGGGCTGGTGGCCAATGGGCTCGCCATCCCCCTGGGTCTGCTGGCGATCCTGCGGGAGCCGGCCTGGCGCGCCGCCAACATCGCCGTGGGCGCCGGGGCCGTGCTACCCACAGCGGTGGTGGGCATCGTGGCCTGCATCGCCCTGCTGCGCTGGCGGGCCTGGGGCCAGATCGTGGCGATCGTGGGCCTGTCGATGAGCCTGGCGGTGAGCCTTCC
>CAIOXF010000068.1 GCA_903862155.1 uncultured cyanobacterium
AGCCCGAGGGTCGTGGGGCGATAGCAGCACCACGCGCAGATCCTCGCTCGCCATGGCCGCTGAAATGCACAAGGCTGCGGGCCCGCCACCCACCACCAGCACATCAACAGCGCTGCCACGGTCTGTCATCACGCCGGTACGGTGAGCCCACATGCTGCATCACAGCCAATGGCCACGCGATGGCACCGGTGGCTGGCTTCGCTGATTCCAGTCCTGCTGGTGAGCTGGCTCGGCATGTGGGGCTTTCCCTTGGCGGGGATGGCGCTGGAAGGTACGCCGCCAAACAACCAGCCAGTCACCCTCCAAGTGGCCCTCAATGTGGGCAATGTTCATCGGTTCTCGGCCCGAGACAAGACCTACAGCGTGGAAGGGACCCTACGGCTGGCAGCACCTGTAGCGGTGATGGAACGCCTGCAGGCTGCTGGCGTGGATCCAGTGGAACTGCTGCGATTCCAAAACCAGGTCGAACCCTGGAACTCCTTGATGGAACCAGCCAGCGGCTGGCTGAAGCTTGGGCCCAACCTGGGCCGAAACTACCGCTTCAACGGCAACTTCTACTCCGACGAAATCAACTACCGGGGATACCCTTTCGGCACCCTGCCCCTAAGGCTGCGCGTGGTGCCGGTAAGCAGTGCCAATGGAGCCATCCGGGCCTATCCCTTTGATCCCAATGAAGCTCCTGCGGTCATCAGCAAGGATTTGAGCATCCAGCTGAAGGCCGACGGACGTGATTCGAGTGTGAGTCGGCAGACCAACATGAACGGTTACCGGCTCACGGGATGGAACCTGATCAATGAAGCGGGCAGCTTGGAGATGGAGCTGCTCTATCAACCCATCGGCTGGGCCTCACTGGTGAAGTGGTTGATGCCACTGGCGATCACGATGGTGGTGATGCTGCTCACGCCCAATCTGCGCACGAGCTTCAGTTCGGAACGGCTGGCGATTCCGCCGGTGATCCTGCTCACGCTGGTGTTTATGCAGCAGGCCTATCGCGAATCGCTGCCGTCGCTGCCCTATCTCACCGTGCTGGATGGGCTTTACGCCTTTTCCTATCTGGTGACTCTGGTGTTTTTCTGTGAATTCATCTGGTGTGCCAACCGGATTGATCGGCTTGGCGACCGCCACACAGCCCAGAGTGATCGCCGCATCGAGCGGCTGGAAACCGGATTGCAGCTGGCCAGCTTGGGGGGCTATGCGGTGCTGTTGATCTGGGCCCTGTGGAATCCGTAGCAGCCGAGCACTACGGCAGCTGGATCTCAGGGCGGCGCGGTTGTTGCGCTGGTAAGCCGCCCCCTCAATGATCTGCCGCTCTGGATCGGCGATCACCTCGATGCGATAGGAGCCTGCCGGCAACTCGAGGGGAAACGAAAAGGATTCGCTACATGGTTCACGTCCATCGCACCACGATTGGCCACGGTGAAATGAACTGAGTCGTTGTAGAACTGCAGATCCTCGATCGCCAAATCGCTGGCCAACCGGTTCAGCTTTTTCTGGGGGTAGAGCACGAGTGGCTTCTGGGATTATCGCCCTTCCGCGAAATCCTGTGCAGGGGAAAAGGTGCTCATGCCCATCCCCCTGAATCAGATCGCTGACGGTGTTAGCGATCCAGAAGTCGGCCAAAGAGGCCGTGGGGCCTCAGGCTTCCGTGGACGGGCTGGAGTTCTCGCCCTCAACAACGGCCTCTTCCTCGGGGGCGGCGGGCGGCACCAGGACCACCTCGGCCAGGTGATCGCCGGCATCGAGCTTCTGCAGGCGCACACCGGTGGCCGCCCGCGACTGCTGGGGCACCGCATCGGCCTTGGTGCGCACGATCACGCCGCGCTCACTCACCAGCAGCAGTTCCTCTCCGGCGCCAAGCACCTTGAGGCCCACCAGGGCATCACCGTCGCGGCGGAACTTGATCGCCCGCAGACCCATGCCCGCCCGCTTCTGCAGGCGGAATTGATCCACCGGCACCCGCTTACCCAGACCACTGGCACTCGCCACCAGCACCCAGGGGCCATCGCTGGAGGCCACGTCGTCGCTCTCGTCGTCGTCGCTGGCAGCACTACTGGCCACCCGATCGGCGAGTTCCGCCGGGAGCACATCCATGCTCACCAGCGAATCGCCATCGCGCAGGTTCATGGCCCGCACGCCACGGGCGGTGCGGCCCAGGGGCCGCAGCTCCTCGTCGCTGAGGCGGAAGTGGATGGTCATCCCGTTGTGGGAGCCGATCAGGATGCTGTCGCCGGGCAGGGCCAACCGCACCCAGGTGAGGGCGTCGCCCTCCTCCAGGGAAATGGCAATCAGGCCATTGGAACGGATAGTCGCGAAGGCCGAGAGACGGGTGCGCTTGATGTAACCGCCGCTGGTGAGCATCACCAGCACGCCATCGTCGGTGAATTCACTCACCGCCAGCAGCGAGGTGATCTGCTCCTCGCGCGGAATCGGCAGCAACTGCACAATCGGCGTGCCCTTGGCGGCGCGGCTGCAGATCGGCACCCGGTAGGCGGGCACCGTGTAAACCACACCGCGATCGGAGAACAGCAGCAGGTTGTCGTGGTCGTTGCAGCTGATGAACAGCTTCACGGCCTCTTCACCCTGGCTGCGGGTGCCGGCCTTGCCGCGAGTGCCGCGGCTGGTGGCCTCGAACTCATTCACCGGCATCCGCTTGAGATAGCCGTTTTCGGTGAGCATCACCACCGAGCGCTCGTTGGCGATCAGGTCGATGTCTTCCAGGCCGCCTTCCAGATCGAGGATCTCGGTGCGGCGGGGCGAGGCGTAGCGCTCCCGCAGGGCGGTGAGCTCATCGGTGATGATCCCGAACACCCGCTCCCTGCGGGCCAGGATGTCGTTGTAGTCGGTGATCTTGGCGAGCAGATCCTCATGCTCAAGCCGGATCTTGTCGGCCTCCAGGGCCGTGAGCCGCCGCAACTGCATCTGCAGGATGGCATCGGCCTGAACCTCACTCAGGCCAAATTGGGCGATCAAATCAGCCCGGGCGGACGCCGTATCGGCCGCTGAACGGATCAGGGCGATGATCGCGTCGAGGTTGTCGAGGGCGATCAGCAGGCCCAGCAGGATGTGGTCGCGCTCCTCGGCCTTGCGCAGCAGGTAGCGGGTGCGACGCTCGATCGTCTCGACCCGGAAGTCGAGGAACACCTCCAACATCCGCCGCAGGTTGAGCAGCACCGGCTCGCTGCCCACCAGCGCCAGCATGTAGGCGTTGAAGTTGCTCTGCAGCGGCGTGAGCTTGAACAGGTTGTTCAGCACCACCTGCGGATAGGCATCGCGCCGCAGTTCAATCACGATCCGCATGCCGTCGCGGTCGGATTCGTCGCGGATGTCGGCGATGCCATCGAGCTTCTTGTCGTTCACCAGCTCGGCGATGCGCTCGATCAGCGCCGCCTTGTTGGTTTGATAAGGCAACTCGGTGATGATCACGGCGTCCCGATCGGGACGGCCGGGCACTTCGATCGTTTCAATCGCCGCCACGCCGCGCATCGTCACCGAGCCGCGGCCGGTGGCATAGATCTCGCGGATGCCGCTGCGGCCCAGGATCTGGCCGCCCGTGGGGAAATCGGGCCCCGGGATCAGGGCCGTGAGCTCACGATCGCTGAGCTCGGGGTTGGCGATCAGGGCCAGCAGGCCATCGATCAACTCGCCGGGGTTGTGGGGCGGAATGTTGGTGGCCATCCCCACGGCGATACCCGAGGAGCCGTTGAGCAGCAGCTGGGGCAGCCGCGCCGGCAGCACGGTGGGTTCCTGCTGGCTGCCGTCGAAGTTGTCGACGAAATCAACGGTTTCGCTCTCGATGTCCTCCAGCAGGGCATCGGTGGTGAGGCTCTGCAGCCGCGATTCGGTGTATCGCATGGCCGCGGGCGGGTCGTTGTCGACCGAACCGAAATTGCCGTGGCCGTCGATCAGGGGCATGCGCAGGGAGAAGTCCTGCGCCATCCGCACCAGGGCGTCGTACACGGCCGTATCGCCGTGGGGGTGGTACTTACCGAGCACCTCACCCACCACACGGGCGCACTTCCTGTAGGGCCGGTCGCTGGTGAGTCCCAGCTCGTACATCGCGTAGAGGATCCGCCGATGCACGGGCTTGAGGCCGTCGCGGGCATCGGGCAGGGCCCGGCCCACAATCACGCTCATCGCGTACTCCAGATAGGAGCGCGACATCTCGTTGCGAAGGTCGGTCTGGATGATCCGTCCGTCGGAGTCTCCGGGGGTCTGGGCTCCGGGGGTTTGGGTCATGCAGAAGCAACTTCAGCAAGGCCAATTTTACTAATAGGTGCCCTGAAAAACTCAGCTGCCTCGCCAGCCGTTGCCCAAGCCGCCCGCCAACCCCTCCAGCACCGCCCCTGAGCGCAGTGAGGCCAGCCTGCGCGCGCTCCAGCAGGCGGGAGATCTGCAGGTGCGCACTGCAGCCGAGTTCCGCGCCCTGGCGGCCGCCCGGGGGCTGGAGCAGGCCTTTGCCACCACCCACGTGGTAGCCGCCGCCGATGCCGGCTTCACCGACCAGTTCAGCCTTCACCTGAGCCTGGGCCCCAGCGACCCGCCGATCCGGCTGCGCCAGGCCCGGATCGACGGGGTGGAGGCCCTCTGCGGCTGCGGCTCCGGTGAACTGGTGCTGCCGGCCGCCGGAGCCCCGGTGCTGGCCGCCTTGCTGGCCGGTCGGTCGGTGCATCTGGCCGCCAGCGGCGCTGGCACCGCCCTCCAGCCCCGCCGGGACCTGCACACGAGCCTGGCGCTGGAGCAGATCGGCAACGCCCGGCTGGAGCTGCACCGCGCCATCGGCGAAAACGGCGTGGTGGCGGTGAGCAGCGCCCCGGGCCTTACCGCCACCGCCATGGGCCCCCTGCTGGGCCCCTACGGCAGCGCGCTGTTCAGCTGCGTGGGTGCCGGCAGCATTGGCCTCACCATGCCCGGTCTGGCCCAGCTGGGGCCGGGCTCACCCGTGCTGGCCGGCGGCGGGCTGGGTTGGATCACGGGCCCCGGCAGCGCCCATCAGCCCGGGGTGCCGCGCTCGCCCCTGGGCCATGCCCTGGCCCCAGGGGCCTCCGCCGCGGTGAGCGTGGATCTGCGCGCCCTGGCGCCGCGCTGGGTGCGGCCCTGCCACTTCGAGGGCCATGGCCCTGGGCTGCTGGTGGCGATCGCGGCCCCGGTGCCCCTGCTCACGCTCGCCGCCGCCCGCCAGGCCGCCGCCGGTCCGGAGCTGCTGGAGGCTCCCGTGCTCGACCTCAGCATTCCGCGGCGGCTCAAGCCCAGCCTGGGCCGCGTGAGCTACGCGGCGTTGCTCAGCGGCAGCATCAACGTGGAGAGCCGGCGCCTGCGCTGCGGCCCCGCCTGCAGCCCCCAGCTCGCGCAGGAAGCAGCCGAGCACCTGGCCGCCGAGCTGCGCGACGGGCGCATGCCGTTGCGCCTGCCGCTGCGGGGGCTGGGCAGCCGTTCCACGCTGGTGCCCCTGGAGGGCTGAGGGGGCCGGGAAACCGCGATTAAGCTCCGGCACTTCGGATCGACCGCCAGCTCCCATGGCCGACGCGCCCACCCCCAGCAACGCCGGCAGCGAGAGCGGAGGCGTTCCCACCGTGGAGAGCTCGATCACCCTGCCCCCTTCTGCGCCTGAGGACGGTGGCGAGTGGGAGCTGCTGGTGAGCAAGGTGCGCGCCTGGTTGGCCAGCGGCGCGGCCGCCACCCTCTGGGCCCAGTCCCGCACCCCGGTGGTGGCCCTGGCCGCGCTGGTGGGCGTGCTGATGGTGCTGCGGGTGTACGGCGCCCTGATCGATGCCATCGACTCCATCCCGCTGCTGCCGGGCCTGCTGGAGCTGGTGGGGGTGGTGTGGGTGCTGGCTTTCGGGGTGCCGAGGCTTGTGCGCAGCAGCGACCGGCAGCAACTGCTGGGCGGTTGGCGCAGCCGCTGGGACGCCTTCCGGGGCCGCTGAGGATCAAACCCT
>CAIOXF010000069.1 GCA_903862155.1 uncultured cyanobacterium
CACCGGCCAGCACGGAGATCAGCAGCCCGGGCTTGGCATCGGCAACACGGGCCGCAGCGGCACCCTCGAGCTGCTGGGGCTTCACCGCCAGGAGCACCATCGGCGCCCGCCAGGCCTGATCCGGCGTGGTGGAAACCGCAATGTCATGGGCATGGGACAGCCGCTCGGCCGAGGCTGGGCTGGCCACGGCCGCCTGCACAGCGGCGTGCTCCACCAGGCCGGCTTCGAGCAGCGGCAACAGCAAGGCCTGGGCCATCCGGCCCAGGCCAATGATCCCCAACTGGGGAGATCCCTGAGCCGAAATGCCCGAAACGGGGTTGGCGCTGCTCAAGGGATCGGTTGAAGGGGGCTACAGGCTCTCAGATCGTCAGAGCTCAGATAGCAACGTTGGAGCGGCCCCAGGCGGGACTGGGGGCCGCATCCTGGCTATCGCTGCTGTCGCGGCTCACGATCGTGGGGGAGGACGCCTCCTCGCTCACGGCGGTGGTCACGGTGACGCAGCTGGGGGCGAACAGAAAGATGCTCTCGCCCACGCGCTCCTGGTGCCCATCGATGGCGAAGGTGCCGCCGGCCACGAAATCCACGGCGCGCTGGGCCTGATCCGGCTCCATCATCGTGAGATTGAGGATCACGGTTTTGCGCTCGCGCAGGGCCTGAATCGCCCGGGGCATCTCATCGAAGCTGCGGGGCTCCATCAGGGTCACCTCAGCCGCGCTCGACGACAGACCCGGCATGCCGATCACGTTGGTGCCGGCGAAAGGGTCGTCGCTGCCGAAATCGGAGGTGAGGGCCAGGGCGCTGGAGCGGCTGGTGGCCGGAGTGCTGCTGGTGTCCTGCAGCTGGCCGCCGTCGTAGTCGAGCTCGTCGTCGTACTCACCGTCGAGGTAGTCGTCTCCGGAAACGACGGCGCGCAGGCGGGAGAACAACGACACGGAGCGATCCTCGAGGAAGCTTTGATCCTGAATAGCGTCCCACGCGAGTGACCGCAAGGCTTTGAGGCAGGATTCAACCTCGACTGCCGAACAGGCCGCTGCCAATGCGTACCAACGTACTGCCGGCGGCGGCGGCCTCCCGCCAGTCGCCGCTCATCCCCATCGAGAGCTCGGCTAAACCCAGCTCCCGCGCTAGGGCGCCGCAGTCGCCGAAGAGCTCCCCTAGCGCCTCTGTGCTGAGTCCCAGGGGGGCGATCACCATCAGGCCGACCAGGTCGAGCGCTGCTAATTGCAGCAGTTCGGGCCAGGCCTGGCGCAGGGCCTCGGGCTCGAAGCCCGTTTTGGAGGGATCAGGCCGCAACTTCACTTGAAACAACACCCGCGGCCGACAACCTTCCTCAGCGGCGATGCGGGAGAGGCGGCGGGCCAGATCGAGCGAATCCACCGAATGGATAGTGCCGAAGGCTCGCACCACACCCCTGGCCTTGTTGGCCTGCAGGCGACCGATGAAATGCCAATCGAGGGGCTGCAGATCGGCCAGTTCCTGTTGCTTTTGCAGGGCCTCCTGAAGCCGACTCTCACCAAAGCTGCGCTGGCCGGCAGCTACCGCCTCGCGGATCAGGGCGGAGGGCTGGCCCTTGCTCACGGCCAGCAGCTGGGTGCCTGCGGGCAGTACAGCCCGAAGGGCTTCAATCCTGGCAGCGATCGAGCCAGATTCAGCCACCGGTTCCACTCCCATGACCGCGGCGAGCGGAGCGTTCAGATGAAGGTTTGATCGAACAGATCACGCCAGTGCTTCACAGCCTCGGGGCCTTCACGGCGGGCCCGGGCCAGATTCTGCTCCGCGTAGTGACGCGCATCCATCAGCGGGATCACCTCAAAAGTGGCTCCGCGGGGCTGGAGCGTTACGAGAAAAAAGATGCGCTGGGCATACAACGTGGCGTAGAGATCCTTCGCCTCACCCACCGGAGCCACCCGGTAGAGCATCCCGAAGGTGGGATGGGTGAGGTATCGCTCTGCGCTCACGGAAGCCGGCGTGCTTGCGGTATTAAAGGCCACCGACTTTCCAACGCAGTCCGCATAGCACAAGGAGCGCGGTGATGGCGAGGCCATTGCGGCGCCGATCACCGGGCTGGGACTGCTCAGGACGGGCATGGAGCCGATCGGGGGGAAGCCAGCGCCCGCCCTGGGCCAGCAGCGCCTCAGCCCCCTGCTCGGCCCGCAGCAACAGATTGGCGAGCAGGCGCTCGCCCAGGGCCAGCACCAGGGCCAGGCCCGCCTTCCAGCCGAGCCGCTTGAGATTCACGGCCCGGGTGGCCACTGCCCGCAGAAGATTTTGCAGCTCCTCCTGCACGAGGGGCAGGAAGCGCAAGGCCAGCAGGAGGGTGAAGCCGAGCCGCTCCACCGGAACCCCCAGCCGGGCCAGGGGCATCAGCAGCCAGCTGATCGCCCACACCAGATCTTCCGGTGGGGTGCTGAGCAGCAGCAGGTTGGCGCTGTGCACCAGGGTGAACAGCAGGGTGGCGCCGTTGAGGCCGAGTTCGGCGGAGCGGCGGGTGATCACCAGGGGGCCCACACGGGCCAGCTCCCAGGGAGCTCCGGCCCGCTGCGGCGCCGGGGTGCCCGGCGCGCCGGGCTCGAGGCGGATCTCAGCCGGCGGCCGCTGCAACGCGCCCGGGGCCACCTCCCCCGCAGGAAGCACCGCCGCCAGCAGACCCACGAGCAAGGCCAGCCCCAGCAGCAGGGGCACGCTGCGGCGCCAGAGCCGCCAG
>CAIOXF010000070.1 GCA_903862155.1 uncultured cyanobacterium
CGCCTTCAGGGCGGAGCGGCTGCGGTCATCGGCCACCACTGGCGGCAGGCCCAGCAGGCGGGCGTAGAAGTCGCCGCAGAGCTGGTCGGCCATCACCACCGGCGTGCCGCTCTCGGCATCGATCTCGTAGTACTCCCCGTTCCAGAGCAGGCGGTCGAAGTTGGCGCGGCTCTGCTCCAGCCAGCCGCCGAACTCGCGCTGCTCGCTGGAGGTGTCGAGCCCTAGCTCCAGCTGCAGCCGCTGACCCATGGCCAGGGCCGCCTCCAGGGCTGCGATCCAGAGGGCGCCGCAGTAGGCGCTCACGCCCTTGAGCGGCCAGTCGTCGAAGGTTTGGTCTGGGGCGCCGCCGTTATCCGGCAAGCCATCGCCGTTGGCATCGAAGGTTTTCAGGTACCGAAGGGCGGTCACGGCCGCGGGCCAGCAATCGGCCAGGAAGCGCAGGTCTTCACCGCTGGGGGCCAGGCGGAAGGTGCGCCACACCTGCAACACGAAGTCGCTGGCCAGGTCTTTCCAGAGGTTGCAGTCTTGATAAGCGGTGTAGTTGGTGGCATCCCAGGGCCGCTCGTTCGGTGCGCCCAGATCGTGGGGGGTGGCGCCGGCCACCTTGCGGGCCGCTTCCACCCGGCCTTTGCCCTGGGTGAAGTACCAGCCGATCGGCCGCGGCGTGGCGTCGCTGGCGGGGATGGCGCGGGCGAAGCTGCGCAGCACACTTTTGTCGAGCTCCGGCCACAGCTGCAGCAGGGCAAAGGAGCCGTAGAGCCGCACATCGAGGCTCTCGTACCAGGCGTAGTCGAGGCACTCGAGCACCCCGAAACGGCCCACCGGATCAGCGCTGCTGGCAGCAGTCCAGAGGCTGCCGCCGGAGGCCAGGTCGTAGAGCTCGTTGAACAGCGCCATGCGCAGCGGCTCCGGCAGGTCGGCGCGCTGGAGCACCGGACGCTGCCAGGCGTCGATCTGCTCGCGCCACTGGGGCCATTCCCGCAGCGCCTCCGCGGCGATCGCCACGGCGTTCTCGCCGTTGGCTCCGAAGAAATCGGTGTAGCGGCGCAGGGCCTGGGTTCCCGTGGCGAAGGCCGTGACCGGCAGGTCCCAGCTGATCACCACCGGAATCTCCAGGCTTTCGCCCGGTTGCAGCTGCAGCTTCACGGCGATGGCGGCGCTGGCCGGGTCGTTGTCGGTGCTGCGGCGGTCGTTGTTGCTGTCGGGGATGGAGCCGTTGGTGGCAAAGCTGCTCCACAGCTCGCTGCCATCGCCGGCGGGATTCCAGCGGCTGCAGCGCTGGATCTGAAGCTGGGCCGCACCGGCCTGGCTGAACACCCCCTCATCGGGCACGGCGATGCACCACTGGCCCTGCCCTTCGGCCACCGGGTTGCTGCGCTCCCCATCGAGCAGCACCCCCTTCAGGCCCGGTTGCTCCACCCAGCGGTTGGCCTGGCCGCGGCTGCGGCCGATGGCGGGCACGTAGTTGTGCTCGGGGCTGCCGTCGTCGCGGAAGTGCACCGAGGCCGAGGGGTCGGTGTTGGTGAACCAGCCAGTGGTGTTGCGCCAGCTCAGCAACAGCGAGAGATCCAGCGGCTGATTGGTGGGATTGGCCAGGCGCCAGCGGAACACCGCCACTGGATAGCTGGTGCGGCGGTAGTCGCCCGGGAGGATCGGGCTGAACGCTTCGCAGCTCACCTCGGCCGCATACACGCCGCTGTAGGTGGTGCGGGTGATCGGGTAGCGGGCCTCGTAGCGGCCAGTGCTGCGTTCGGCGGTGCTCGCCGGATACCAGCTCCAGCCGGTGAGGGGTTCGCCGGCTTCGGGGCGGGAGGCATCCTGCTCCGGCTTCACCGCCAGGGCGTGGGCGCTGCTGCTGCTGCTGCTGCCGTTGCTCTCGAACAGGGCGAACTGGCAGTCGGGCAGGGTGCCGAACCAGTGCTCGCCCCCGTCGAGGTGCCAGAGGTTGAAGGAGCCGTCGGGGGCACGGCCGATGCAGCCGGCACCGAAGCCCCCCAGGGGCATGCCGTGGTTGGGGCCGTCGTCGAGGTTGCTGGCGTAGCGAACGGTGTAGGGCTTGTCCCAGCCCAGGCCGAAGGAGCGGCTCCAGCCGGCCTCCAGGGCCCTGGGTGCTGACGGGGCTCCCGCCCGGCGTCGTCCGACGGCGTGCCGCAGCAGCGACTTGAGCGCGGTGAGGCCGAGACGCGCCATGGAGCACAAAAGAGTGGGGCCAGCTTGTCAGAGCTGCCCGTCGCCGAGTTCCTGATCCACCAGGGCATCGAGGGTGACCGCCGCCCGCACAAGAGCCTGGTAGTGCTGCACCACCCGGCGGTTGCGCTCCAGCCAGCCAGCCGAGTTGCCCTGAGCTGCCGCCAGGCTTCCGGCGTTGTCGCCATCCAGCAGCTCCAGGCTGTTCTGCTGGGCGATCAGGGCCAGCAGCAGTTCGTGGATGCGCTGGCGGCGGGCGTCCGGGCTGGGGGGCACGGCGGCTGGGGCTGATCCGGCCCAGCATCATGGCGGCAATGGCGGGGTGGGCCGGTGCAGTGCCACGTGATCGGTTGCGATGCCAGCGGTGCTGCGGGTTTGCCCCTGCCTGCCAAGACCCTGCTGCGCCAGGCCCAGCTCGTGGCAGCGCCTCGCCGGTTGCTGGCCGATCTGGAGGCCTGGTTCGGCTCCGGGGCTCCTGAGCTCGTCCCCTCCGACCAGCCCGAACCGTTGATGGCTGCCTTGGAGGAGGCGATGGGGCAAGGGCGGCCGGCGGCGGTCCTGGCCAGCGGGGACCCGCTCTGGTTTGGCATCGGCCGCCTGCTGGTGCAGCGCTTCGGCCCCGAGTCGTTGCGGTTTCACCCCGCCCCCAGCTCGCTGCAGCTGGCCTTCGCCCGCATCGGCCGCCCCTGGCAGGACGCCAGCTGGGTGAGCCTGCATGGCCGGGAGCCCGAGGCCCTGGCGTCAGCCCTGCAGAAACGGCCCTCTGCCCTGGCGGTGCTCACCGACCCAGGCCGCGGCGGGGCTGAGGAGGTGCGGCGCATCCTCAGGGCTTCGGGGCTGGAGGCGGCCTATGGCGTGTGGCTGTGTGAGCGGCTGGGGCATCACCAGGAGCGGGTGCAGCGGCTCCGCTCCGGTGAGCCCACACCAGCGGATCTGGATCCCCTGCATCTGGTGCTGCTGGTCGCCGAACCCCTTGCGCCGGTGGCTGATCCCGCCGCGCTGCCCCTGTTCGGTATCCCCGATGGGCTTTGGCTGCAGCACCCCGATCGCCCTGGCCTGATGACCAAGCGCGAGGTGCGGGTGCAGCTGCTGGCGGATCTGCAGCTGCCGGCCACGGGCGTGCTTTGGGATGTGGGGGCGGGCGTGGGCTCGGTGGGCCTGGAGGCCCTGCGATTACGGCCTGCCCTCCAGCTCTGGGCCCTGGAGCAGCGGGGCGGCTCGGCTGCCCTGATCCACGGCAATGCCGAACGCCTGGGGGTGCAGCCGGCTGGGGTGGTGGAAGGCCGGGCGCCGGAGGCGCTGGCTGGATTCCCCGATCCGGATCGGGTGCTGATCGGTGGCGGCGGCCGCGAGCGCGTGGCCGTGCTGCAGGCCGTGTTGGAGCGGCTGCGGCCCGGCGGGGTGGTGGTGATTCCCCTCGCCACGGTGGAAGCTCTTGCCGAACTACGGCCGGTGCTGGAGGCGGCCGGCTTGGCTGAGAACGTGGCGCAGCACCAGAGCTGGCGCGGCAGCGCCCTGGCTGATGGCACCCGCCTGGCGCCAATGAACCCGGTGCTGGTGCTTCAGGGTTGGCGGGGCTGAAACCGCTCGATTACGGCCGGGCTGCCCACCTTGATGCCGAGGGCTTCGGCTTGGCCGGCGCCGAGTTCCACCACGCTCTCCACCTGCTCATCGGGTCCGTAGCTGGGGCAGGGCAGGTGCATGCAGGGTTTGGTGTTGGCCTCGATCGCCACCACCTTGCCGCCTTTGATGAACAGCATGTCGAGGGCGGCGGGGGTGCGGTGCATCCAGAAGCGAGCCAGCACCGGGGAGCCGAAGTCGAACCACATGCCCTGCAGGGGCTTGAGCGGCGGGCGCAGCTGCAACCCGAAGCTGAACTGGCGCTCACCGCGCGGCACCTCCAGCTGGATGCAGCGATCCGGCGCCACGCACCACTGGGCCTCGATCGGCAGGTACTGCGGCGGTTGGCTGGCTGGCTTCTGGGGCCCCGGCTTGAGGCTTGGGCTGGTGGCTTGAGCTCTGGCCGCGAACTCAGCGCTGCAGATCAAGCTGCCGGTGAGCGCGAGGCCCGCCAGCGCGGTGCCCGTGCCTATCGAGCCCAGCGCTCGAATCGAGCGGAAGCTTGGAAAGCAGCTCATGGGGTGGCTCCGGGCTGGATCTGGGGCATGCGCTCGCTGAGGCAGTAACCCTGGCCTCGCACGGTGTGGATCAGGCGGCGTTCGCCTCCGTCTTCGAGCTTCTGGCGCAGGTAGCGCACGTACACCTCAATCACGTTGCTGGCGGCGCCCTGCTGGTCGTTCCACACGTGGCTGAGGATCTGCTCGCGGCTCACCACCGTGCCCTTGCGCTCCAGTAGCAACAGCAGCAGCTGGTATTCGCGGGCGGTGAGCGCCACCGGCCGGGATCCGCGTTTTACTTGGCGGCCCATCGGGTTCACCACCAGGTCACCCACTTGCATCAGCTGGGCTGGCACGTTGGCCCGCTGGCCGATGTCGAGATGGAGCCGCAGCCGCATCAGCAGATCGCTGGGCCCCAGGCTGGAGAGCCAGAAGTCGTCGGCACCGCTGCTCAGGCAGTGCGCCCGGGCTTCGATGGTGTCGTCGCCTTGATCGAGCAGGAGTGGCACGCTGCCGTAGCGCGCCCGCAGTTCGCCGATACGGGGCTCTTCGCTGGCACTGAGCAGCACCGCCCCGGGCACGGTGTCGTCGGCTAACTCGCTCTCCCGCACCGGTGCGTAGCCCGAGGCCTCCAGCCGCGCCGCCAGGGCCTCGGCTTCAGCGCCGAGCAGCAGCACCTGGGGGCCGCTCATCGGCCGTTGCCGTCGGGCTTGGCCACGTGGGGCAGGCCCCAGCCCAGCTTGTTGCGCAGCACCTGGAAAAACTCGTGATCCGCCAGCCGCACAAAGCGCACCGGATGCTCGCTGCGGCGGATCAGCACCCGGTCTTCCGGCCAGATGTAACAACCGGCGCTGCCGTCCACCACCATCATCAGCCGCTCCGGCGTGGCCGGAAACACCGTGACGGGCTCGCGGTCGCTGAACACCAGGGCCCGCGACGCCAGGGAGTGGGCGGCGATCGGGGTGAGCTGCAGCACCGGGCAGTCGGGGGTGATCACCGGGCCGCCGGCGCTGAGCGAATAGGCGGTGGAGCCGGTGGGGGTGGAGAGGATCACGCCGTCGGCGGCGATGTCCACCGGGGCATGGCGGCCGATCGCGATCTCGAAATGGCACATCGAGGTGAGCGGCTCGCGGTGAAGTGCCATCTCGTTCAGGCAGAGCACCTCCCAGCGGCGTTGCTCGCCGCGCATCACGCTCACGATCAGCATCGTGCGCTCCTCCACCGACCAATCGCCGGCGATCAGCTGATCGAGGGCCTGATCCAGCTGTTGCAGATAGGCCTCGGCCAGGAAGCCCAGGTGGCCCGTATTGATCGTGAGGATGGGCACCCCGATCGGCGCCGTTTGCCGCGCCGCCGAGAGCACCGTGCCGTCGCCGCCGAGCACCACGGCCACGTCCATGTGCTGGTCGAAGCTGGGCGGCACGCAGGCGGCGTAGCCGCGGGTCCGTAGGTGCTGGTCGGGGTTGGCGAACCCCACCATCCCGCCGCTGCTGCTCACGCGCACCACCTCACGGCCGGCCTCGCGGAGGCGCGCTTCGATCTGATCAGCCGTGGTGACGGCCAGATCCTTGCCGTCGTTCACGATCAGTCCAACGCGGGGCACCGATCGAGGGGCGGAGAGCTGCCCGAGTTTATGGGGCGCGGTCAGAACTGCTCCAGGAAGCGCAGATCGCTGGTGTAGAGGCGGCGGATGTCATCGATGCCGTGGCGCACCATGCAGAAGCGCTCCACGCCCAGGCCGGCGGCGAAGCCGCTCCAGCGCTCCGGATCGAGGCCCATGCCCTCCAGCACGGCCGGATCCACCATCCCGCAGCCCATGACCTCCAGCCAGCGGCCGCGCCACTGCACATCCACCTCGGCGCTGGGCTCGGTGAAGGGGAAGTAGCTGGCGCGGAAACGCACCGGCAGGTCGCCGAAGAACTGCTGCAGGAAGGCGGTCACGGTGCCGCGCAGATGGCTGAAATCCAGACCCTCATCGATGGCCAGCACCTCCACTTGGTGGAACACCGGTGAGTGGGTGGCATCCACCGCATCGCGCCGGTACACCCGGCCCGGGGCCACGATCCTCACCGGCGGCGGGTTGTTTTCCAGGTAGCGGATCTGTACCGGGGAGGTGTGGGTGCGCAGCAGCCGGCCATCACCGAGATAGAAGGTGTCCTGCATGTCCCGGGCGGGGTGATGCTCCGGGATGTTCAGCGCGGTGAAGTTGTAGTAGTCGGTCTCGATCTCGGGGCCTTCCGACACGCGGTAGCCGAGGCCCGAAAAGATGTCGACGATCTCCTCAATCGTGCTGATCAGCGGGTGGCGATGGCCTGGCGGCACATAGGTGCAGGGGGCCGTGACGTCGAGGGTTTCGCGGGCGATGCGCTCGGCCATCGCCGCCGATTTCACGGCCTGCAGACGCTCGCTCAGCAGGGTCTGCACCTGCTCTTTCAGCACGTTGGCGCGCTGGCCCACCACGGGGCGCTCATCGCCGGGCAGCTTGCCCATGGCACCCAGCACGGCCGAGAGGCGACCTTTCTTGCCCAGCAGCCCCACCCGCAGCTCCTCCAGCTCCGCAGCGGTGCCGGCTGCCCGGATCTCATCGGCGGCGGCGCGCTCCAGGGCGTCGAGCTGCTCGGTGAGCTGCTGCAGGGACACGGTGGCGCTCACGGCTGCCTCTGGCTCGGGGGCAAGGGGGAGACTGTACGGATCAGCCCTCTGCTGCTGCCATGGC
>CAIOXF010000071.1 GCA_903862155.1 uncultured cyanobacterium
AGCTGGCGCGACATTCAGATCTATGCGCCGGTGGATGGGCGCGGCGGCAATCCGCTGCAGAACTCCTTTGAGGTGTTCTACGCGCGCAATCCGATCAAGCGCCTGCGTGGTGCCTTGGGCGGTCTGCAGTTGATGAGCGCTTTTTACGGCGAGCTCTGGCGCAACCTGCGCCTGGTGCGCTGCGGTTTGCGCCGGGCTAAGCGCTATCGGCCGGAAGCCCGGGCGGTGATCGGCGGCGGGGCGGTGAGCGTGTTCTATGAACAGCTGGGCCGCAAGCTGCCCCGCGGCACCGTGGTGTCGGTCGGCGAAGGCGAGCCCCTGCTCGAGAAGCTGATCCGCGGTGAATCGCTAGAGCGCGAGCGCTGCTTTGTGGCGGGTGAGGCCCCCCGGCCGGGGCTGATCCATGAGCAGCCCGCGGGCATGGAGAAAACCGCCTGCGATTACGACTACATCGCCAAGATCTGGCCCCAGCTCGACTGGTACCTCGAGGGAGGCGACTTCTACGTGGGTGTGCAGACCAAGCGCGGCTGCCCCCACAACTGCTGTTACTGCGTGTACACGGTGGTGGAGGGCAAGGCCGTTCGCGTGAACCCGGTAGAGGAGGTGATCGCCGAGATGCGCCAGCTGTATGAGCGGGGCGTGCGGGGGTTCTGGTTCACCGATGCCCAGTTCATTCCAGCCCGCCGCTACATCGAAGACGCCAAGGAGCTGCTGCGGGCGATCCAGGCCCAGGGTTGGAACGACATTCGCTGGGCCGCCTATATCCGCGCCGACAACCTCGATGCCGAGCTGGCCGAGCTGATGGTGGCCACCGGCATGGACTACTTCGAGATCGGCATCACCTCCGGTTCGCAGGAACTCGTGCGCAAGATGCGCATGGGCTACAACCTGCGCACGGTGCTGGAGAGCTGCCGGATGCTGGCCCGCGCCGGCTTCCGCGAGCACGTGTCGGTGAACTACTCGTTCAACGTGATCGATGAGCGGCCTGAAACGATCCGCCAGACCGTGGCCTATCACCGCGAGTTGGAGCGGATCTTCGGGGCCGACAAGGTGGAGCCGGCGATCTTCTTCATCGGCCTGCAGCCCCACACCCACCTGGAGCAGTACGGCTTCGATCAGGGCCTGATCAAGCCCGGCTACAACCCGATGAGCATGCTGCCCTGGGATGCCCGGCGCATGCTCTGGAATCCCGAACCGATGGGCAGCACCTTCGGGCGCATCTGCCTCGAAGCGTTCGACAAGAACCCGGCTGATTTCGGCCGCACCGTGATGGCGCTGCTGGAGCGCGATTACGGCCTGGCTCCGTTGGATGAGGCGCTGCACGCCAAGGTGGAGGGCCGCGCTGCCCTTGCCACGGCGACGCGCTAGTTGGCCAGCCGCTGAGTCACCACCAGCGGCGGCGCACCCACAGCAAGGCCCCCAGGCCGATCAAGCCCAGCAGGCCGCCGATCGGGTTGGGGTTTGGGCTGCCAGGGCCGATCAGCCAGGCCGGGGCGCCCGGTGAGATCTGCAGCAGGCCGGCCTGCAGGGCGAACCAGCCGCCCACTAGGCCGCCGTGTAAACCCACGGCACCCCAGAGCACGCCGCCATCGGCGCGGCGCTGCAGGGCCAGGGCCAAACCCAGGAGCACCAGACCGATCAGCAGGCCGATCGCCTCGATTCCAGGCAGGCGATACCAGGGGTGCACCAGGGCAAAGAACGCCGCCTGCAGGCCGATGGCTCGCTGGGGGCCGGCGAGCCGATCGAGTTCGCCCCACAGCCAGCCGCGAAACAGCAGTTCTTCGGCAAAACCCACCCCCAGCACCAAGGCCAGGGCATTGAGCAGTTGCGCTCCGCCCAGATCACCGAGCCAGCGGGCCTGGCCGCCCACCAGCAGCACCACGCAGACCCCGCCCAGCAGCAGCACGGCCTTGAGCAGTCCGCGCACGAAAGCACGCAGGCCAGCCGCCGGAGTGCAGGCCACACCGAGCGTTTGCCAGGGGGTGGCGGTGTCCCAGGCGTTGTGCAGGCGCCAGGGCAGGCTCACCAGCAACAGCACCAGGGCGATGGCCACCCCCGCCAAGTCCACCTGGTCGGGGCGCCAGCCCGTAAAGACGAGGGCCAGGGGCCGTGAGGCCAGCCAGCCCAGCCCGTAAAGCACGGGCACGTAGAGCAGGGTGCCCCACCAGTGGAGCTTCACGTTTCCGGCTCGAGCGTGCTGGTGAGGCCCTTGGCCTTGAGCGTTTCGCAGTAAAACTCCGCCGGCTCCAGATCGCACACGATCACCAGGCCCACGCCGGTGTTGTGGGCCTCGAGCATCACGGCAATGGCGTCCTGCTCACTCAGCGAAGGCACCACCTGACGCAGGGTCGTCACCACGTATTCCATGGTGTTGACCGGGTCGTTGTGGAGCAGCACCTTGTAGCGGGGCGAGGGCTTGCGCACCCGCTCCGGCGCTTTCTCCATCACGGCCGCTCCCCCGGGGGAGCGGCTTGGTGTTTCCGTGAGCAGTGGTTCGGTGAGGCGGCTGGCCATGGCGCGGCAACCCCAGACGGCTTGCGGATTCTGGCAGTTCAGCTCAGGGCGCTTCAGACCAGGGCCTCCTTGATGCGGCGCATCGCTTCCTCCACATTGGCCCGGCTGTTGAAGGCCGAGAGGCGGAAGTAGCCCTCGCCGGCGGCGCCGAAGCCGCTGCCGGGGGTGCCCACCACGTTGGCCTTGCTGAGCAGCAGGTCGAAGAAGCCCCAGGAATCCACCCCGGCGGGGGTTTTGATCCACACGTAGGGGGCCTGCTCGCCTCCATACACGGCCAGCCCGGCGGCGCTGAGTTCGCGGCGGATGATCGCGGCGTTCTCCATGTAGAAGGCGATCAGATCCTTCACCTGGGCTTGGCCCTCGGGCGAGTACACGGCCTCGGCGCCGCGCTGCACGATGTAGCTCACGCCGTTGAACTTGGTGCACTGGCGGCGGTTCCACAGGCCCCAGAGCTCCACCTTTTCGCCATTGGCTGCCGTGCCCATCAGGCCCCGGGGCACCACGGTGAGGGCGCAGCGGGTGCCGGTGAAGCCGGCGTTCTTGGAGAAGGAGCGGAATTCGATCGCGCACTCCCGAGCCCCTTCGATCTCATAGATGGAGTGGGGCAGGGAGAGGTCCTGGATGAACGCCTCGTAGGCGGCGTCGAACAGGATCAGGGCATCGTTGGCGCGGGCGTAATCCACCCAGGCCTTGAGCTGCTCCTTGGTGGCCACCGCACCGGTGGGGTTGTTGGGGAAGCAGAGATAGATCAGATCCACCTTCGCGCTG
>CAIOXF010000072.1 GCA_903862155.1 uncultured cyanobacterium
AGCGCCTTGGTATCAATCTGGCGCAGCAATGGACAAAGGAGCAGCTCACCCAGCGCCCGCTCAACCTGCAACTGGAAGACGGGGGCAGTGATGAGGCCACCGCCATCGCCTGCTTCAACCTGATGATTAACCGGGGCGCCGTCGCCCTGATCGGCCCCACGCTCTCGCAGCAGGCGTTTGCAGCCGATCCGATCGCCCAGCGCCGCGGCGTGCCGGTGGTGGCCCCCTCCAACACCGCCAAAGGCATTCCCCAGATCGGGCACTTCATCAGCCGGGTGTCGGCCCAGAGCTCGGTGATTGCGCCGCTCTCCCTGGATGAGGCCCTGCGCCGCGATCCCTCAATCCGGCGGGTGGCGGTGTTTTTCGCGCAAGACGACGCCTACAGCACCGCCGAAACCGCGATCTTCCAGAAGGCCCTGGCCGCCAAGGGGCTGCCACCGGTAACGGTCCAGCGCACCCAGCTGGCCGATAACGACTTCCAAAACCCCATCACCGCGGCCCTGCAGCAGCGGCCCCAGCTGGTGGTGATTTCGGCCCAGGCCGTGGATGGGGGCAACCTGATCCGCCAGCTGCGCGAACTGGGCTACAAGGGCCAGATCGTGGTGGGCAACGGCCTCAACACCCCCAACATCTATCCGATCTGCCAGCGCTGGTGCGACGGGATCCTGATCGCCCAGGCCTACAGCCCCGAGCTCAACACACCGGTCAACCGGCGCTTCCAGCAGCTCTTCCGCCGCACCAGTCCCCACCAGCCCCCGTCGCAGATCACGGCTCAGGCCTTCGCCGCCTATCAGGTGCTGTTCGAGGCGGTGCAACGCCTCCAGGCCCGCGGCGGCTTGGATGGCGTCACCCTGCGCGACGCCCGCAAGGCCCTGATGGATGAACTGCTGGCCGGCACCTACAACACCCCCCTAGGGCCGATCCGCTTCACTCCCGAGGGCGAAGTGGTACAGGAGCACTTCTATGTGGCTGAAGTGCAGATGCAGCCCGGCGGCCGCAAGGGCCGTTTCACCCTGGTGCGCAACAACCAGGTGAGCCAGAGCCCAGCGAGCGTGAGCCGATGATCGAGCCCCTGCTTCAAACGCTGCTCAACGGTGTGGCTAGTGGTGGGGTGTATGCCCTTGTGGCCCTGGGCTACACCCTGGTGTTCTCGGTGCTGGGGGTGATCAACTTCGCCCAGGGCGCCCTGTTTTCCCTCGGCGGCTACCTCACCTTTCTGCTGATGGGTGGCCGCATCGGCGTGAACGGCGCCCTACCGGGCTGGGCCCTGCCAGCGGGGCTGCCGTTCTGGCTGGCGCTGCTGCTGGCGGCGCTTGGCTCCGGAGTGGTGTCGCTGGGGGTGGAGAAGCTGGCCTTCGCGCCCCTCCGCCGCCGCGGAGCTGAGCCGCTGCTGTATCTGATCACCAGCCTGGGGGCTGGGGTAGCCCTGGTGAACCTGCTGCAGATCCTGATGGGAGCCGAGGGCTACGCCTTCCCCGCCACCGCCCTGGCCAACCTGCCGGCCGCCCTCAATCTGGGCGGGGCCCGCATCCGCAGCATCCAGGTGGTGCTGCTCGCCGTGTGCGCCCTGGCGGTGGTGGGCCTCACCCTGTGGCTGGAGCGCAGCAAGGGGGGCAAGGCCCTGCGGGCTGTGGCGGAAGATGCCACCACTGCAAAGCTGCTGGGCATCAACAGCGACGCCATGGTGCAGCTGGCCTTCCTGCTCAGCGGTGCCCTGGCCGGCCTGGGCGGCGGACTGATCGGCGTGAGCGTGAGCCTGGCCGGCCCCTACTTCGGCATCGGCTATGGCCTCAAGGGCCTGGCGGTGCTGGTGCTCGGCGGGCTGGGCAGCGTGCCCGGCGCCATCGCCGGCGGCCTGCTGATGGGTCTGGCGGAGGCGCTGGTGCCGAGCGATGCCTCCGGCTGGAGGGATGCGCTGGCCTTCGGAATCCTCTTCGCCGTTCTGCTGGTGCGTCCGAGCGGCCTGCTGGGGCGGCGCCTGGTGGAGAAGGTGTAGCCGCGATGGACAACGGCCTGTTGGTGCAGATGCTGCTGGGCGCCCTGCTGGGGGTGTCGGTGTATCTGCCGTTGGCGGCGGGCCAGCTCTCGCTCGCCACCCCGGCGTTCTATGCGGTGGGCGGCACCCTCGCGGCCCTGCTCTCCACCCGCTGGCCCCTGCTGGGGGGCAC
>CAIOXF010000073.1 GCA_903862155.1 uncultured cyanobacterium
AGCACCGCCGGCACACACTGCCGCTGGATCGGTGAAGGCGTGCTGTAGCCCTTGCGCGCCACCGCCTGCACGATCGGCAGACCCAGGCCCAGATCGGCAAAGCCGGCCGCAGCCTCCAGCACCTCGGGCTCCGGCGGAGCAGGCCGTTCAGGGGCAGTGCCCCCCCCTGCCGCGGCGGGTGCTGAGGCGGCGGCGGGGCGGCGGCGACGCTGAATTGGGGAGCGGGAACGGGTCGCGGTAATGGGGGCGCAGCAGCAATGACTTCACCCTACGGGCGAGCCAGCGGCGCGTCAGTTCACATACAGATGGCGGGCCGCCTCCAATGTGGCGAGCAGATCCGCATCGCTGAGATCGAGCGCCTCCCGCCAGTTCACCTCCGCGAGCCAGGCCCGCAGGTTTGTCGCCACCTGCAAGGGCTGATCCGCAGGGCCCAGACCCGTGAAGAACTGCTCCTGGGCCGCGAGAACCCGGAACTTGAGGAATTCCAAAAGCCGGGCCTTGAGCCGGGCGCTCTGCACCAGCCGGCAATGGCGCCCATCCACGCCCAGCTCCAAGCCAATGCCGGGGCTGAGCCCGTCGATCCAGGGGGCCAGGATTTCCAGCCGGTCGGGGGCCTGGAAATGGCGCTCCTTGGTGTCCGGATGGGGCCAGTAAATCCAGCCGGCCCGCTCCGTGGGCTGGTCTGGCAGGCGCAGGCGACAGGGCCAGAAGGAGAAGGTTTCGGGGGGATGGAGGTGAGTCCAGGCCAGCTGATCCACATGGAACGCAGGCTCGCTGAAGCGCCATGTAGCGCCGGGGAAGCCGAGGTTGAGGGTGCCGGGATGGCAGTCGCCCAGATCCAGGCCGAGCCTGGCGAAGTGGGGCTGCTGCAGGGCGATGGTGCCGGCGGGATAGGGGCTGTCAGAAGCACGGCCGGAGGCCACCCCATGGCCGGCCACCAGCAGGCCGCGGTGCCAGCGC
The DNA here is from genome assembly GCA_903862155.1 of uncultured cyanobacterium. Classification (GTDB taxonomy): domain Bacteria; phylum Cyanobacteriota; class Cyanobacteriia; order PCC-6307; family Cyanobiaceae; genus UBA5018. The sequence goes on from CAIOXF010000073.1 coordinate 961, forward strand.
AGCTGGGCCATAGCAATGGCGGTTTGGTTGGCCAGGCGCAACACAGCCATCAAGCCGCGGCGGGGCTGTAGTGGGCGCAGCGCTCGCAGGGCCCATCGGGCAGCACGGCGCAGCGCAACAACGGGCTGCGGGCGTTGAAGCGGCAGCTGGGATCACCGATCACCCAGCCCTGCCGCCAGGGGCGGGCATCAGCCGGCTGCCGCTGGGGCTTCACCTGCAGCGCCACCGACCAGAGCTCATAACGACCGCTCTTGAGCCGGTAGCGATGGCGCCGCTGCATCACCAGAAAACTCCGCTCCCCGCACAGCAGCCACCGGCCGGGCTGGGGCACCGCATCGAGACTCTCCACCTCCAGCTGATCCAGAAGCTGGTCGCTGCCAATCGCCCGCAGCTCCACCCGCATCAGTCGGCTTCAGCGGCAGGTGCAGGTGCGGGTGTGTTGCGCACCGAGAAGCCCCATACAAAGAGTGCGGCCACCAGCGCAAGCAGGGCCCATTCCGGAATCTCCAGGGTGGGGAGCAGCACCCGCAGCAGCAGCCGGATCCCCACAAAGCCAACGGCCAGATAACCGGCCGTTTCCAGATGGCGGAACACCTCCAGCCAGCGGATGAACAGCTCGGCAGTGAGTCGCAGGGCGATCACCCCGATCACACCGCCGGCCATCACCAGCACGAGGCGGTCGCTCACCGCCACCGCAGCGGCCACGCTGTCGAGCGAGAAGGCCAGATCGGTGGCGGCAAGGGTGGCCACCACACTGCCCAGGGTGGCCGCGGTCTGGCCATGGGGGTGGTCGCCAACGCCGAGCACCGGTGCCTGCTCGTCGAGTTCCTCACCCTCCCCGTCCTGGAACACCGTCACCAGGTGGCGGCCGCAGAGCCAGAGCAGGTAGCCCGATGCCGCCAGCTGCAGCGGCCAGAAGTCGAGCACCCACCGGGCAGCCACAATCAGGGCCAGGCGAAACACCAGGGCCAGCAGCAGGCCGAGGTTGAGGGCCGTCTCCTGGCGCCGACGGTCGTGCAGGCGGCGGGAGATGGCGGCCAGGGCGATGGCGTTGTCGGCGGAGAGCACCGCCTCCAGTGCCACCAGCAGGGGCAACAGGAGCAGCACTTCCCCCCACTGATCAGCTTCCTGAATCAGGGGCGACAGCGACTCAATCGACGTGGCTTCCATCACAATCCCCCAAGAAACCACTCTAGAAACCGCGTCCGAAGGCCCCGCCCATGCAGCTGCAGGCCCGTCTGGTGCATGCCGAATCCGGTCGGCGGGTGGTGGAAGTCTCGGCCCACCGCAACGGCGAACTGCTGGGCAGCACCCTGGGGGAAGGCGCCACCGCCGAAGAGGCGGAAGACAGGGCCCTAGCGCGGCTCCAAGCTCGCCTGGGCCAGCCGCAGAGCACCGCTCCTCAAGCCCCGGCGCCAGGGGTGGAACGCAAGGCCGAGCCCCCCAAGCGCGTCGAGCCGCCAGCACGCCCCCAGCCGGCCAAGCCCCAGCCACCTGTGGCCGCTGACCCCCAGCCGGATGCCGAAGCGCTCAGCGATGAGGGCCAAACCAGCCTGCAGCTGCCCGCACTGCCCAAACCACCCGCGCCCACACCTGGTGGGCCGGAAGTCCCGCTGGAGCCGGAACCGGATCCAGAAGACTGGAGCAGCGAGCTGGCCCAGATCGACCTGCAGCTCAAACGGCTGGGCTGGCAGCGGGAGCAGGAAAGCGTCTACCTGGAGCGGGCGTTTGGCCATCCCAGCCGCAGCCGTCTCACCACCTACGGCGATCTGCTGGGCTACCTCCAAAGCCTGCAGGGGCTGGAGCCCGGCGCCGATCCCCAGAACGCCCCGGTTCCGCTGCGGCGGCGCGACCTGCTGGCCCAGTGCGATGGCCTGCTGGGCCAACTGCAATGGGATGCCAATCAGGGACGTCAGTTCCTGGAGAAGCACTTCCAGGTGCAGAGCCGGCAGCAACTGAGCGACACCCAGCTTCTGCAGTTCAACATGCTGCTGGAGGGGGAGCTGATCGGGGTTTGAACCCGGGCAATCAGCAGATGGAGTCTCAGCAGTTGGTGCCGCGGTTGCGCTGGCTCAGGTAATCCATGCGGCGAGCACCAGGAGCCACACCCAGAAACCGAGCCACGGCCTGCATCAGTGCTTTCATAACCCTTTCTTAACCTTGCTGGCCGCCCTTCTAGCGCAACAACTCCTTGGGATCAAGGCACGGGCCTGATCTGGCACCGGCGCATGGGCAATCTCCCGGCCACAGCCCACCATTGGCTCCAGTGTGGCCCTGCCGTTCGATGCAACGCAGCTCCAATAGCTGGCCCGTGGTGGTGGCGTTGCTGGCATTGATTGGATTCGCCGTGGCCCGCCATACCAGCGATCGCCAGCAGTTCCAACCCAACCGGCCCAGCACCCCATCGCGGCTTTGCCAGGTGAACGGGCGCCCATGCAATTCAGTGGAGCGACTGCGCAGCATCCGTGGCCTGCAGCTCGACCAACGCTGAGCTGCCAGGCAGGATCGATCAGGCGCTTCTGCGGAACCTCTTGCCATGGACCGCCGCCCCGAACACCCGCCTGCGGCCTGGCCCGCGGTGCTGGTGGTGCTCGCGTTGGTGGCGGTTGCCGTGGGCGTACACCTCAACTTCAAGAAACGCGGGCTGGTGATCCGCGAAGCCAGCAGCACCGGCACCTGCTCCCCCCAGGAGGAGCTGGTGTGCACCGATGTGGAGCACATCCAGCGGATCTTGCGCGATCAAAACTGAGGCCCTGATCCAGCCCTGCCGGTTCAGCGGCTGGCGTCAGGACAGTGCTGGCGCACCAGGGCAGCACCGAGCCCCAGGCGGTCTTGGTTGGCATAGGCCTCCCGCTCCAGGCGCTGCTCCTGGGCAGAGGCCTGGCGGTAGATGGGCTCCTCCAACACCGCAGCCAGCGTGCCCGGCAGCTGCTCACTCAGCCCCAGCGGGCGCGGGGTGGCCCGCAATCGCCCACGGGCGCTGCAGCTCTGAGCCACATGGATCGCCTCGTGGTTGAGCACCTTGGCGAACTCCAGGCTCCCCTTACGCACCACCCGCGGCTGGATGCGAATCGTGCGCTGGCCGGGATCCCACTCCCCGGCCGCCCCGGGCTTGCGGGGTTGGGTGAGTGCGATGCGCACCCCCACGCGCCTCAGATCGCTGAGCAGCTCACCGATGGCCAGCCGCTCCCGGGCGAAGGTGGGCGGCGACGCCATCAACGCCCGGATCTCCAAGATGGTGAGCTCTGGGTCCCCGGCCCGGCGTTTGTACACGTAGCGGGTGCGGCCATCGGGCAACGGCTCGGCCCGGGGGATCCAGGCCCGATCGGCCTCGGCCAGCTGCTCAAGCAGGCCGTTTTCGCTTTGGCCGATCAGGCCGGCTGGGCCCACCGCCGCAGCCAGCGCTGGGGCAAGCGTTGACCTCGCCTCAGAGGGTGGTGCTGCCGTGGGTGGGCGATGGGGCAGCAGGGACACCACCACTCCCGCGGCCACCAGCACGCCGGCCAGCGCTGGCCAGGGCCGCACCACGGGCACCCGCTCCAGGGGATCGCCGCAATGGCCGCAGAGCAGGGAGCCATCCACGCCGCGCAGCACCCGCGGCGGCAGATGCCGGCAATAGGGACAGCGGTAGGTGGCCAGGGCTGTTGGGCTGGGGGATTCCAGTCTGTTGCCGCTTGCCACAATCGGGTGCTGCCGATCCGCCGCCGCGATGCCCCTCTCTCCCCTGGTGCGCCAGCTGCAGCAGGCGCCCCTCACCGGAGAGGTGCGCGCCCGCATCGACCGCCCCGAACGGCTGCGACTGAGCGGCGCCGGCCGGGCCGCCCGGGCCCTGGTGAGCAGTGCCCTGGCGGCGGCCGGAAGCCAGCCCCTGCTGGTGATCGTGCCCACCCTGGAAGAGGCCGGCCGCTGGGCGGCGCTGTTGGAGCTGATGGGCTGGAGCAGCAGCCAGCTGTATCCCACCAGCGAGGGCAGCCCGTATGAGCCCTTTGATCCCACCAGCGAGATCACCTGGGGCCAGCTGCAGGTGCTCAGCGAGCTGCTGGATGAGAGCGCCGATGCCAGCCGGCTCGCAATCGTGGCCACCGAGCGGGCCCTCCAGCCCCACTTGCCGCCGCCGGCTGCCCTGAAGGCCCAGTGCCTCACCCTGCGCAAGGGCGACAGCGTTGATCTGGAGCAGCTGGCCGAGACGCTGACGCGCCTGGGCTACGAGCGCGTGACCACCATCGAGCAGGAGGGCAGCTGGAGCCGCCGCGGCGACATCGTGGATGTGTTCCCGGTGAGCGCCGAACTGCCCGTGCGCCTGGAGTTCTTCGGGGAAGACCTGGAGAAGCTGAGGGAATTCGACCCGGCCACCCAGCGCTCCCTCGATCCGGTGGAGGTGATGCGCCTCACCCCCACCGGCTATGGCCCCCTTGTGGCCGAAGCCCTGCGGGAAGCCATGCCCGATGGACTTGAGCAGGTGTTCAGCGGCGAGGGCCTGGAGCAACTGCTGGAGGGCGGCACGCCCGAGGGCATGCGCCGGTTGATGGGCTTGGCCTGGAGCGAACCGGCCTCCCTGCTCGACTACCTGCCCACCAGCACCCTGGTGGCGGTGGATGAGCGGCGCCATTGCCTCTCCCACGGCCAGCAGTGGTTTGAGCATGCCGGCGAGCACCGGCTGGATGTGCTGGGCGAGCTGGGCATCGACGAGGCAGCGGGTGAGGCGGTGATGCCGCCGCGGCTGCACCGCAGCCCTGAGCAGGCCCTGGTGGCGCTGGAGGCGTTCAGCGGCTTCGATCTGGCGGAGCTGCACGAAACCGACAACCACCCCAACGGCTTCAACCTGGCCAGCCGCTCGGTGCCCTCCCACCCGAACGCCTTCGGCAAGCTGGCCGGCCTGATCAAGGGCTTCCAGGCGGAAAAGG
>CAIOXF010000074.1 GCA_903862155.1 uncultured cyanobacterium
CAGCAGACGGGCACGAATGATGCAGCCCCCCTTCCAGATCTGACCGATGGCGGAGAGATCCAGGTTGTAGTTGTGCAGCTTGGAGGCCTCCTGCAGCAGCGCCATGCCCTGGGCGTAGCTCGCGATGCAGGCGAGCACACAGGCGTCGAAAAGAGGCGCCATGCCATCACTAGGGGTGCCCAGGCTGAAGGCATGGGCCGGGGGCGCCGGCAGCACCGATTCGGCAGCCATCCGCTCAGTGCGCATCGAGCTCAGCACCCGGGCATTGAGCGCGGCATAGATGGTGGGCACCGGCACCCCCATCTGCAGGGCGCTCTCCACCGTCCAGAGGCCCGTGCCCTTCTGGCCGGCCGCATCCACGATCTGCTCCACCAGCTCGCCGCCGGTGTCGGGATCGATGGCGCGCAGGCAGATCTCGGTGATCTCCACCAGGAAGGAGCTCATTTCCTCCGTACCGTTCCAGGCGGTGAGCACATCGGCCATCTGCACGCCGCTGAGGCCGGCGCTGCGCTTCATCAGGTCGTAGGCCTCGGCAAGCACCTGCTCGATGCCGTACTCGATGCCGTTATGCACCGTTTTCACGAAATGGCCAGCGCCACCGGGGCCGATGTAGGTCACGCAGGGGCCGTCATCCACCTGGGCGGCCATCTTGCGCACCAGCGACTCAATGGCGTCGTAGGCGACACGGGTGCCACCGGGCATCATGCTCGGCCCCTCCAGGGCGCCCTTGGCGCCGCCACTCACCCCCATGCCGATGTAGCCGAAGCTCTTGCTCTCCAGATCGGCCACCCGGCGTTCGGTGTCGGTGTAGAGGGAGTTGCCACCGTCGATCAACAGGTCGCCCTCCTCCAGATAGGGGGAGATCTGGGCGATGGTGTCATCCACCGGATCCCCGGCCTTCACCATCATCAGGATGCGGCGCGGACGCTCCAGGGCCGCCACAAACTCCTGAAGGGTGTAGGCCCCAACAATGTTTTTGCCCGCCCCCCGACCAGCCAGAAACGCGTCGGTCTTGGCGGCGGTGCGGTTGTAAACAACGCTGGAGAAGCCATTGCGCTCAGCGTTGAGGACGAGGTTCTCGCCCATCACGCCGAGGCCAATCAGGCCAAAATGCGCCTTACCCATGGGGTTGCTGTGCTGGTGCAGCCATCGCTGCAGCCAGTGTGGCCAGCAGGCCTGAACAACAACAGGGCCTTTGAGCCTTCCGTCACATCCAGGGCGTTCCGGTCAGGAATCGCCCACGGGCTGGCCTCGATCAGCGGATCAGATCACGGTGCCGTCGGGAATGGTGCCGTTTTTCACCACCACCACGATGCCGTTGCGGATGTAGAAGTTCAGCTCCGGCCGATCGGCTTCTTCCACCCGGTCCTTGTTGATGATCGTGACGTTGGAGCCGATGCGCACGTTCTTATCGAGAATCGCGCGTTTCACCGTGGTGCCCTTGCCCACGCCCATCGGAATCCCGCCCCGCTCCCGCAGCACAGCCCGCTCCTCACTGGATTCGAAGTAGTCGGCGCCCATGACCAACGTGTCCTGGAGCACCACTCCGTCTTCAACGCGGCTGCGGATGCCCAGCACACATTTGTGGATGCTGCAGGCCTTAAGCAGGGATCCCTCGCCAATGATCGACTCGGTCACCTGGGCGTCCTGCAGCTTGCTGGGAGGCAGGTAACGGGGCCGGGTGTAGATCGGGAACTTCTCGTCGTAGAAGGAGAACGGAGGAGTGGGCTGCTGGGTCAGTGCCAGGTTGGCCTCGAAGAAAGCGCCGATGGTGCCGATGTCTTCCCAGTAGTCGTCGAAAAGGAAGCTCTGGAGCCGGTCGCCACGGGCCAGGGAGGCCGGAATGATTTCCTTACCAAAATCGGTGGCGCTGGGATTGCTATTCAGCAGATCAAACAAGGTGTTGCGGCTGAACACATAAATGCCCATCGAGGCCAGGTAGGGCCGCTTGGCGGCCTCCTCAGCCGATAAGCCCAGTTCCTGGGTATCCACCTGCATGGCTTCGAGTTCGGCACCCTTGGGCTTCTCGCGGAACTCCTGGATGCGGCCCACGCCATCGGTGCGCATCAGGCCGAAGCCTTCGGCCTGCACGGGATCCACCGGCAGGGCGCCCACGGTGAGATCGGCACCAGTGGCGATGTGGTGCTGCACAAATTTGGCGTAATCCATCCGATACAGCTGGTCGCCGGAAAGGATCACGTAGTGGTCCACGTCCCATTCCTGGAACAGCCACTGATACTTCCGAACGGCGTCGGCCGTTCCCTCAAACCAGCTTGGGCTATCAGGGGTCTGCTGGGCGGCAAGCACCTCCACGAACCCCTGGCCGAATCCGGCCGAGAGGTTGTAAGTCATGGTGAGGTGGCGGTTCAGCGAAGCGCTGTTGAACTGCGTCAGCACGTAGATCTTGTTGATCTCGGAGTTGATGCAGTTGCTCACCGGGATGTCGATGAGCCGGTATTTGCCCGCCAGGGGCACAGCTGGCTTTGCCCGCATCTTGGTGAGCGGATAGAGCCGGGTGCCGGCTCCGCCACCAAGAATGATCGCCAAGACGCGCTTCATGACTGGGCTCGCTGAGGGCCGGGTGCGCCGACCGTAGGGGAGTGGTCTGCCGGAAGGCGAGTGCTGCGCTCACCCACGGCATGAACTGTTGCAGAGATCACGGAAGCGACGCATCGACGCCGCTCCCAAGGGATGTGATCAGTCGCCCTGCGGGCTGTCGTTGAGCTCGAACAGCTGCTCGAGCACCCGCATAGCAGTGTGCCGCTGACTCCGGGGCTGGGGTGCCCTGAGGTTCGTCACCGGGGTGTGCAAAACCTTGTTGATGATGCCCTTGCTGAGGGCCTCGACCACTTGGCGCTCCCGCGCTGACAGGTCCGGGCCCATGCGGCTGAGGGCTTTCTGCAGCTCCTGCTCCCGGATACCTTCCAGCTGGCGCCGCAAGCGGTTCACCACTGGAACGGCCTCCAGGCCATCCCACCATTCCAGGAACAGACGGGCCTCTTCTTCCAGCAGCCCTTCGGCCTCGGCCGCCATTTCGCGGCGGGCCTCCTGGTTGCGGGCTACCACCTCCTGAAGATCGTCCACGTCGTACGACTGGACTCCCTGCAAATCGGCGGTGTCGGCGCTGATGTTGCGCGGCACCCCGATGTCAATGAGCATCAGGGAGCTGCGGCGGTTCAGGCCTACCAGGCGATCCGCGGTGATGATCGGATCATCGGCAGCCGTGCTGGTGAACACCAATGAGCAGGTGCTCAGGCAGTGGTCGAGATCGGCAAGGGGGCGGCACTGCACTGGCAGCCCCGGGAAGTCGGCGGCGAGGGCTTCTGCCTTCGCCACGGTGCGATTGAGCACAACCACGCCGCGGCAGCCCTTGGCCTGCAGGTGCTGCAGCAGCAGACGGGACATGCGGCCCGCACCCACCACCGCCACCTGCTCTTGATCGAGCGGCACCAGCTCATCCACACCGCGCGACTGGCCCACCTTCAGCTGGGCCAGCTCCACCGCAGCAGAGCTGATCGAAACCGCACCGGTGCCCAGGTTCGTTTCGGTGCGCACCCGCTTACCGGTGCTCACCGCCTGGTTCAGCAGTCGATTGAGGATTGGGCCCACGGAGCGATGCTCCTGACCCAGCCGCACCATCTTCTTCACTTGGGAAAGGATCTGGCCCTCGCCCAGCACCAGTGAATCCAAACCAGCCGCAACGCGCAGCAGGTGGGCTACCGCTTCCTCGTGATGGAAGGTGAACAGGTGGGGGGTGAGCTCATCCACTGCCAGCCCTGAGTGCTGGCTGAGGAAGGAGCCCACAGCAGAGATTCCCTGCTCCGGATGGCGGAGCAAGGTGTAGATCTCGAGGCGATTGCAGGTGCTGAGGATCGAAGCCTCTAGCACCTGTTCATCGGCACGGAGCTGCTGGAGGGAGGCCTCCATGGTTTGCTCCGGGATGCTGAGGCGCTCCCGGATTTCCACTGGAGCCGTGCGGTGGCTGAGGCCGACGACGGCGATGTGCATGGAGGCGTGCTCCCTGGGAAGGTGAGCGGTGCTCAGCGCAGAGCAATGCTCTGGGCGCCGTCCTTGATGTGCACGGTGGTGGTGAAGCGGGCGGTGTTGTCGAGGGTGCTGATCACGAGGGAGCTGGTGCGGGTGCAGTCCTTCTCGAACTTCACGCCGTCGAACAGCAGACCATCGGTGATGCCGGTGGCTGCAAACACCACGTTCTCGCCGCAGGCCAGTTCCTCGGCCTCATACACGCGGTCGGGATCGGTGATCCCCATCTCTGCTAGTCGGGCCAGGTTGCCTTCCTTGGTGAGTCCTTCCCACTCGGAGGTCTGGGCCACGGCCGGGTCGTACACCAGCTGACCCTGGAAGTGACCGCCCAGGGCACGCAGAGCGGCGGCGGAGATCACACCCTCGGGAGCGGCGCCAATGCCCATCAGGCAGTGGGTACCGGTGCCGGCGAAACCGCAGGCAATGGCGGCCTGCACGTCACCGTCGGAGATCGGCTGCACGCGGGCGCCAGTGGCACGGATCTCTTTGATCAGATCCTTGTGGCGGGCGCGATCCATGACCACGATCACCAGCTCATCGGTGGGCAGGCCCAGGCACTCGCTGAGGATCTTGATGTTCTCGGTGGCCGACTTGCGGATGTCCACCTTGCCCTTGGCGGCCGGGGGAGCGGCCAGTTTCTTCATGTAGAAGTCGGGGGCGTTGAACAGACCGCCACGGTCGGAGGCGGCGAGCACGGCCATCGAGCCACGCTGGCTGTTCGCGCAGAGGTTGGTGCCTTCGCAGGGATCCACGGCGAAGTCAACGCCGGGGCCGGTGCCGCTGCCCACCTCTTCACCGATGTAGAGCATGGGCGCTTCGTCGCGCTCGCCCTCACCGATCACGATGCGGCCCTGCATCTGGATCTTGCCCATGCGCTCACGCATGGCTTCAACGGCAGCAGCATCGGCCTCGTTCTTGAGGCCCATGCCGGTGAGTTTGGCGGATGCGATCCCCGCCTGCTCAACGACCTCGAGAATTTCCTGGATGAGGGTGCGATCCACGGTGATCCGGCTGGGAGAAACGGCTTCGCTGAAGGGGCGTTGGAGGACGTGGTGACCGGGCCAGGTGGCAGGCGCCGCAGGGCCTCTCGCCTCAGAAGCAGCGGCAACTGTATCAGTGCTTCCAAGGAGGGCCGCTCCGTAGGATCCGCCCCATTCCCTGCTGTTCCCGATCTGTCATGAGCACCAAGCAGCTAGTGGTCTCACCGTCGATCCTTTCAGCCGACTTCTCGCGCCTCGGCGATGACGTGAAGGCTGTGGATCAGGCTGGTGCTGACTGGATCCACGTGGATGTGATGGACGGCCGTTTCGTGCCGAACATCACCATCGGCCCGCTGATCGTGGAGGCCCTGCGGCCCGTCACCACCAAACCTCTCGACGTTCACCTGATGATCGTGGAGCCCGAGAGGTACGTGCCCGACTTCGCCAAGGCCGGCGCTGACATCATTTCGGTGCAGGTGGAAGCCTGCCCCCACCTCCATCGCAACCTGGCTCAGATCAAGGATCTGGGCAAGATGGCGGGTGCCGTGCTCAACCCCAGCACCCCGATCGACACCCTCGAGTACTGCCTGGAGCTGTGCGACCTGGTGCTGATCATGAGCGTGAACCCCGGTTTCGGCGGCCAGAGCTTCATTGAGAACCAGGTGCAGAAGATTCGCGATCTGCGCCGTATGTGCGATGAGAAAGGCCTGGATCCCTGGATCGAAGTGGATGGCGGAATCAAGCCCGCCAACGCCTGGAAGGTGATCGAAGCCGGTGCCAATGCCATCGTGAGCGGCTCCGGTGTGTTCGGCGCCAGCGACTACGCCAACGCCATC
>CAIOXF010000075.1 GCA_903862155.1 uncultured cyanobacterium
AAAAACCGAGGTATTCACCTCGGCTCAACCGTTCAATGACGGCTGGCAGCTTGCGCTGCGGGCAGCCACTGGCCATGCCGCTGAATGCTCAGGGTGAGTCATCAGCAGAGCAATCGGAGATGCTGCGCTCAAGGATGGAAATGGCCAGCTTCTCGATTGAACAACCCTCAGCCCGGGCAAAGGCAATCAGCTTCTGATGAAGCTCCGGGGAATCAGAACCGAGACGAACCTTGTGCTGATAGGCAGCAAAGGCACATCCACCTCATGGACCTGGCCAGCCGAGAGCTCATCCGCTCCGGCTCCGCCGTCATTGTCGGCATTGTCTTGGAATGTGTGCGTAAACCCTCCGGAAGGGAACTCTCTCAGTTCTACGGCTTTTCTTTGGCTTTCTCGATGAGCACCTATGCCTAGCGCGTTAGTCCAGCCCTGAAGCACTTGGGGGATTCAGCTGGTGGCATTGCGCCGTGGATCCCTACCCCTATTGATCTCCCAAGCAAATGCACCATCCCTAGTGCCGGAGATGCCGTTAGCGCGGACTCAGGCCTCAGGGTGGTAACGGGCCAGCAGTTCCACGATCAGCTCTTCCACGCAACGCCCGCTGCGGGCAGCCCGTTCCTCCAAGTGCGCCAACAGCTCGGCATCCAGGGTGAGATCAAGCCGCTTGGGCAGCTGGTCTGGATCCAAGCGGAAACGGGGATCTGCCTCACCCTGAGGAGCGGGCCGTTGCTCATCGGGCTGTTCGCTGGCATTGCCGGATGGTTCTGCCCTGTCAGGCACCAGACGTTCATTCAACAGGCCGTCCATTCTCCCCCTTCTGGCTGGGCGGAGCTTTGATCACCTGTAGCCGCCGTCGCTCGGCTTCGTGCAGGGCATCACCGCGGCTTGAAGCGTCGATCGAGGCTGGCGGGCGTTTCAGTTGAGGGCCATCTGGTTCAAGCCCGGATGCCTACAACTGAGGCGGGATGTTCTCAAGAAACCGCTCGATCGCCTTGGCGGTGCGGTGCGGATGCTCCAGGAAGAGGTAGTGGGAGGCATCGGGCCAGATTTCGATGGTGGCATCGGGCCGCTGGGCGCGCAGACCATCTGGGCCCGCCGCCTGGAAGAAATGGGCATTGGCCCGGGCGCAGGCTCGAGCCTGGCGCTGCTGGGCCGCCGGGATTCGCGGCAACAGTGGATTCAGAGGGCTCTGGCCGGCATAGAGGGCCAGCAGGGGCATCCGCAGGGGGCGGTAGTCAGGCCGGTAAAGCTCCGTGCCCTGCGAGAGAGCTTCTGCGGCTCGCCTTGCGCTGGTGGGGGGCAGCACGCCGCCACCGGGGATCCAGGCTGAGAGGGCATACAGCTCCGTTTGCGGCACAGGGGCACCCTGCAGGGCCATCAGGCGCGCCAGGGCCTCGTGGGAGCGGGGCCTGGGTTCCGCTCCCGCCGGGTGCAGCATCTGCTCGGGAGGCAGGGTGGATTGCGCCTGTTCCAGATACGCCTGCATGCAGCCCTGCCCTGGATTCGCTCGGCTCATGGCGAAGCGGTTCAACGCCGAATCCAGATACACCAACCCAGCCACCCGCTGGGGGTAGCGGCCCGCGAAGGCGGTGAGTTCATCGCCGGCGATCGAATGGCCCACCAGCACCACCCGCTCCAGCCCGAGGCGATCGAGGGCCAGGCGCAGGTCCTCCACCCGGGTGGCCACGTCGTAACCGGCGGCGGGGGCGCTGGATCCCCCGAAGCCCCGGCGGGTGAGTGCCACCACGGGTTGGCGGCGGGCCAGCAGCGGCGCCAGGTCGTCGTAGACGGCCGCGGTATTGCCGAGCCCGGTGAGCAGCACCAGAGGCAAGGCATCGCCTCGACCTGGTGCAAGCTTCGGCCGCCAGTCCCGCAACTCCAGGTTCAACTCAGCTGTCAGCTCCACCCGGCTAAGTAGGGGCGGGCCGGTATCCGCGAGCCCTGGGGCGGCGCTGACGCCGACCAACAGGGCAAGGGCGGTCGCTGACCAAGCTTGTTGTAAGTCGTTCGGGAAACCCGGCGACCTGCCGGTGCGTTGACCAGGCCTGATGCTGGACGTGGATTGGTCCCTGGGCATTCCGTTGGTGCTGCACGATGGCGACATGGACGGTTTCCACGCTCCAGGGTCTGGAGTTTGACTTAGGCGGCGCCGATGGCGAAACGCTGGAGGTGCGTGAAGGGCAGTAGATCTATCGTCCTGGGTCGTGGGTAGAAGGTTCCACCAGCGCGGAACACCGGCACCAGCAGCGCCCACACCGCCGGCCAGTCGGCGGGTTCATAGGGGCGGATCTGCAGGGGCGATCGGGAGGAGGTCGGAGCAGCGCAGAGGTGGTCTGGTGATTGCCACCCCAATCGGAAGGCGCCCCGTGGGGGGCGCCTTAGCACCGGTTGCGGATCATCGCCTTGGCATCTGGGGCCTGATCGGATCGGGTGTCTGTGGTTCACGCGTCACCTGTCTGGGGCCTGGCAGGAAAGGAAGGGAGATCACGTTTGGGAGAAGAGATGCTCGAAGCTTGACCTTCTCGGTTGTGATCCCGGCTCGGGTTATGCAGCCCAAGATGTAAGAACGCGGAAATCAGAAGTGGCATATCGCTCTCTGCTGCTACAGGATGACGCTCGCGCCACGTCACCGAGTTCACCTGTTGTGTGTCGCATCGTTGGCGCACCTCCGCTGTGCGCACCGGCTCGGGTGATCCCTGGCCGGACTCTCTTGGAGGGCGAGGGTCGGGTTGGCTCCCGGGCCTCCCCTCAACTTCAAAATAAAGCTCTTGCGCTCTGGTGGTGACTTCTGTGGGTTCCCCTTACCGCCCTTGATCTGGCGGTTTTGTGAACGTTCAGATCACTCGGGTGGTGCTGGGGCTAGGGGAGCGGGACCGTCGTCATGCAGAAGACGGCGTCATCCCAATGCTGACGATTGGACTCCTCAGGGGAGTCAATCAAGTTCAGTCAGCCCCATCCAGAACGCAGCCGCAGTGCCTTTGTCAGCGCTATCGCGTCTCTGCCTCCTCGCGCAGGCCCTTGTCGTGGTGCTCTCGCTGGGTCTTGCGGAGCTGATGGTCCGCTCTTTCGGGCTAGAGCGAGCCGCCGGCGCGCTGTGCCTGTCCAGCCTGGCCACCCTCGTCCTCATCGCGACGGCACTCGGCATCGGACGGAGCGCCCGCTGGCAGTTGAAGCAGCCGATGTACTGGTTGATGATCGTGAACCTCTGCATCCTGATCGCCAACAGTCCGCTTCCGGCCAATCCGTCGGCCTCTGACATCGCTCTGCTGGCCTTTGCCCTGCTCGCCTCTGGGAGCCTCGCGACTCTGCTGCAGTCCGGGCTCCGCCCTCCGTTCGACAAGGTTTCCGCTCAAGCCCTCCTTGCGGTGGCGCACAGCTGGCGCCGCAGTGCCGCCCACGGCGTGATGCTGGCAACCGCCACCCTGGTGACCACGCCGATCGCGCTGGTACAGCGCTGGCACACCAGCGGGCTGTGGTTGATCATCACGCCACTGCGTGTGCTGCAGCCCTTCGTCAGAGACTCCTGCACGGTGGCCCTGCATCGTCGTTCGCTGGGCACGCTCGCCGGGGTGCTGCTGGTGCTCCTGATGGCCGTCACCCTTCCCCGCAGCGTGCCGCTTGATCTGGTGGCGATCGTCACGGGCGTCATCACAGTGCTCGTGCTGTTCGACAGCAGCAGGGCCGATCTGATGCTGATGGCCGATCAGCGTGTTTTCGCCTCCGCCCTCGGGATCACTATGGCCTTGAGCCTACGGACGACGTCCCGCCTGAGCAGTCAGTAGGAGTGCGCTGACGATCCGGCCCCTGCTCCAACAAGCTCAACGGATCACCGGTGTTCTCCGCAGCAGCCCCCACGCCCTGGAGGCGAGCCGCTGCCCTTTACTGCACTGCTTATGGCTAGCCCAACGATGCCGTGTCCCCCACGGCGGGTTGGTGTGACCGGTCTCAGGTGCCCCGGAGGATGGAGAACCCCCAATTCACACCTGGCCCCAGGTGCCAGCGCCAGCAACTCCGCCCACAACCAAAGATTCCCTCCATCGTGGAAGGTTTCCGCCTGGCGGCCCGCAATGCCATCGCGTCGGGTTTCGATGGGGTGGAGGTGCATGCCGCCAACGGCTACCTGCTCGATCAGTTCCTGCGGGATGGCAGCAACCAGCGCAGCGGCCCCTATGGCGGATCCATGGACAACCGGGCCCGGCTGCTGCGGGAGGTGTTGGAAGCGGTTGCTGCGGCAACCCCGCTGATGGGTCTGCGGCTTTCGCCCCTCAACGGCTTCAACGACATCCGCGACAGCGATCCGATCGGGCTGGCACGCTGGTTGCCTCAGCAGCTGAACCAGCTCTCCCTCCACTATCAGCATGTGATCCGGGCCAACTGCACGGGCGTGCAGCAGGGTGATCTGCTCACTCCGATGCGGGAGCAGTTCCGGGGTGTGCACGTGGCCGATGGTGGCTACAGCGCCGATGAAGCCAACGCCGCCATTGGTGCCGGTCAGGTGAATGCGGTGGCCTTCGGCACGCCGTTCCGCGCCAATCCCGACACGTTTTATTCACCGGGGCCCGAGGGCTACACCGACGACATGCCCCCTGGCCGACTGACCCAACGGTGATCTGAGGCCCTTCTC
>CAIOXF010000076.1 GCA_903862155.1 uncultured cyanobacterium
CGGGAGCTGCTGATCTCGGGCTGGCGCGCTGGCCAAGGCAGCGGCGGACCGGCCTCCCAGGGGGGAAAGGCCAAAACCGTGCTGCAGTTCACCGCCCTGCTGTTGCTGCTCTGGCCGGCGGCATGGCCGCTGGCGGGAGCGCTGGAGCAACTGGGCTGGTGGCTGTTCTGGCCGTCCCTGGCCCTGGCCCTCAGCTCCGCCTGGGGCTATCTGCGGACCTAAACTCAGCGCACGCCAGCCAAAGGCCGGGATTCGGCATCGGCGTGGGTGCGATGGATCTCCTCACAGCGATGAGCGCAGGCCAGCATCTGATCCAGCAGCAGCGGATCAAACGTGCTGCCCCGCAGCTTGGCCATCTCCACTAGTGCCTGCTGATGGGGGATCGCCGGCTTGTACAGACGGCGCGATGCCATGGCGTCGTCCCCATCGATCAGTACCAGGATCCGGCAGGACCAGGATCCGGGCGCTCAGCGGGATCTGCTGTCCGCACAGGCCAGGGGGCAGCCACTGCCATCCCAGTTCCCATGGTGGCAGAGCGCCACCTCCCAGGCCAGATCCAGCACGCGGGCATCGTCGAGCTGGAGGCTGCCGGCCAGGCGTTCAAGGATTTGGGCGCCCAGCACGGTGTGGCCGTTCATCACCTACTGCTCTTGGGCACTGAAGGCCCCGGGCTTGCGCAAGAGGGCGTCGGGGATGGCCACCTTGCCGATGTCGTGCAAGGGCACGGCGGACGCCAGGTGCTCCGCCCAGCAGGGCAACCAGCCCCAGCAGGGCCGTGCTGGGGCGCAGTGTGCACGTGATCGCGCACCGCTTCCAGACGCCAGGGGGCCGATCCCTGCACCACCAGCCGCAGACCCAATCGAGCACCGCAGAAGCAACTCCCCAGAACGCACCATTGGCGCCCACGAACGCCGGGATGGGCACCACCACGCCACGGCCGACCTCCACTAGGGCAAACGACCCTTCGATCACCGACTTACGGGAGTGGAGGGCCGCCTGGGCGGTGGTACGAGGTGGCCGCGCGCAGCAGATTCAGGCCAATCGGCCCGACCGGCGAGGGGGGCACCTGGAGCCGGATCACCCCACCGGGGGCCAACTGCAGGGCCAGCACACCGGATTGGCGCTGAAGCAGGGGTTCGACCACCTGGGCCAGCAGCCGGGGATTGTGGTGCAGCTCGGTCCAACGCCCGGTGGTGATCAACCCAGCGGCCAGGGCCCCAAACCAGGAGCCCGCGGCAATCATCAGGGGAGCGCGCCAACGTCACGCCAGGGCAGCAGCGCCAGCTGGGGCTTGGGCAGCGCAGACACAGCCACGCCAGGTTGCCTCGAGATCATGAATACCTAAGGCGGGTCGGTGTGCTGATGCGAAAGGCGCGCTGATGCGAAAGCTCAGCCCGCCAGCAGAGCCTCGTCGCCGCTGAAGTCGGGGCTGGTGGGCATGCGCTTGGCGTAGTCGTGCGCATAGCTATCGACCAGACAGGCCTCCGCATCGAACTGGGGCTCCCAGGCCAGCTCGCGCCGCACCCGGGTCACATCGGTGAGGAAGTGGGCCAAGCGAAGGGGAAAGGCCTTGCGCGCTTTCTTATCCAGCCCGGCGAGATCGAAGCTGCGAATCTCCACGGCCGCCGGATCCTTGCCAGCAGCCCGGGCGGCTGCGGCCACCAGGCCCCGGAAAGTGATGCCCTGCACGCTGGTGCAGTTGTAAGTGCGATTGGCGGCCGCATCCACCTCGATGCAACGGGCCATGGCGGTGGCCAGATCATTCACATGGCCGATCTGGGTGATCGTGCTGCCATCACCCGGCAAGGGCACGGGGCGGCCGTGCACAATTCGATCGAAGAACCAGCTCTCGACCGGGTTGTAGTTGCCGGGGCCCACGATGTAGGTGGGGCGGAAGCTGGTGAAGGCAATGCCCTGCTGGCGCAGCCAGGCCTCGGTGTGGAGCTTGCCGGCGTGGCGGCTCTCCGGATCGGTGGGGCTCTCTTCCGTGAGCGGCCAGAGCTCGCTGTCGGCGTACACACCGGCCGAGCTCACATACACAAAACGGTGGCTGGGGGCGCCGGTGCGCTCCACCACGGCGCGGCTGTCATCGAGGGTGCGGCCGGAGCTGTCCACGATCACGTCGAAGGCGCGGCCCTGCAGCTGCTCCAGCGCCGCCGCATCGGTGCGGTCGCCCACCAGGTGCTCCACCCCTTCCGGAGCGGGCTTGTTGCCGCGGGTGAACAGGGTGAGGGCATGGCCCTGGGCCAGCAGCTGCTCCACCAGGGGCTTACCCACGAAGCGGGTGCCGCCCATCACCAGGATCTTCATCCGTGCAGGGGCCCTGCGGCCCACCAGACTGCGGCGTATTCAACAGGGCCAGAGCGGGCGATGGCGCGTTTCCAGGAGCTGCTGCGGGCCGCCAACAACCTGCGCCTGCTGGCGGCGATCGGCCGCAGCGGCGGTGAGCTCTGCTCCGTGGCCGACCTGGTGGACAGCTTTCTGGACAGCCCACAGATGGCTGCCTGCGTGGAGCGCTTCCGGGCCCTGCCCGAGGGGGCGCGGATGCTGGAGGAGCGCTACCCGCCCCTGCAGCCCGACATCGACGCGCTGAGCCAACTGCCCGAGGGCACCCTGGGCCATCGCTACGCGTTGCTGATCCGCTCGCAGGGCTACGACCCGGAGTTCTTCCGCCCGCGCGACACCAGCACCGAGCAGCGCTGGCTTACCCAGCGCATCGCCACCACCCACGACCTGCACCACGTGGTGAGCGGCTTCGGCACCGAACCGGCGGGTGAAAACGGCGTGCTGGCGATCACCGCCGCCCAGATCGGCTTCCCCGCCTACGTGCTGCTCACCAGCGCCGGCCAGCTCGCCAGCTTCCGCTTCCAAACGGAACGCTTCCCCGAATTCAGCCAGGCCGTGGCCCAGGGGGCAACGATCGCTCGCCAGGCCCACTGCCTGGCAGCGGTGCGCTGGGAGGAGGGATGGGACACACCCATCCACCAATGGAGGCAGGAGCTGGGCATCAGCGATCCCGCCGACGCCGAGCCCTGGGGCATCAACAGCCAGCTCGGCCCCCTGCCCCAGGCGTGATCCGGGCCGGCCAGTCGTTTACTGCCGAGCCGGCCGCGGCCCGGGAGCTGGGGGGCTACCGCCACTTCGCGGTGCTGGGGCTACGGGGCCAGGGGAAGGAGCGCGCCGCCGAGCTGCAGGCGGTGCTGGATCGGGCCTTCCGGCCGGTGGTGCCCCTGCAGGATCTGCACAACCGCAGCCTCTGGCAGCCTGGCTGGCAGCCACTGCCCCGCCCCATGCAGGTGATCCCCGCCATCGATCTGCTCGACGGCCAGTGC
>CAIOXF010000077.1 GCA_903862155.1 uncultured cyanobacterium
AAACCATCCACCACCTGGGCCGCGCTGAGCCAGCCGAACTGCTCCACCGACGCCTGGGCCACATAGGGCAACACCGCATAAGCACCGCCGAAGCTCACCAGCGCCACCCGGCTGAAGAAGCGGGCCATGGTGGGCAGCAGCACCTGCTCCCCGAAGTTGGCACTGAGCAGGGCGAGGGGCACCAGGGTGGCCAGGCCCCAGGCCAGCAGCGTGATCGCCAGACGCCGGCGACTCGGGCGCGCATGGGCCGGCGTGGGAGTGTCGTCGCCATGGATCGGCGCATGCGCAGAGCCGTTACCGGTTCCATCACCTGTGGCATCCGCACCCAACGCCGAGGGCGGCACCGCAGCGGAAGCACTTGCAGATGGCCGCTGAATCCACTGGGGCCGCCAGCGGCCCAAGCCCCAACCCAGCAGGGCGGCGCTCACCACGATCAGGGGGTAGGGGAGTTTGAGCAACGCCAACCCCCCAAAGGCACCAGCCGCCACCAACACCAGGGCCGGATGGTGCAGGGTGCGCCGCCCCACCCGCCAGGCGGCCTGCAGCACGATTGCCAGCACCGCCGGCTTGAGCGCCCAGAACACCGACGCCAGCAGCGGCAGTTGGGCACCGAAGGCATAGAGCGTGGCCAGGCCAATCAGCACCAACACCGATGGGGCGAGGAACAGACCACCCGCGATCAACCCACCGGGGATGCCATGCATCAGCCAGCCCAGATAGGTGGCGAGCTGGGTGGCCTCGGGCCCCGGCAGCACCATGCAGTAGTTGAGGGCGTGCAGATAGCGGCGCTCACTGAGCCATCGCCGCCGTTCCACCAACTCCCGGTGCAGCAGGGAGATCTGGCCCGCCGGCCCCCCAAAGCTCACCAACCCCAGCCGCAACCAGAAGCGGCTGGCCTCCGCCAAGCTCACCTCCCGCATCACACCAATGCGGGCTGGCTGCGTTGGGCGCGCTCGCGGATCTCCCCATCGATCAGCAGCAGCGACTCACCGCAGGCAAACGGCTGCCACTGTTCATCGGTGGTGAGCGGTTCGGTGCTGAGGATCGTCACCACGTCGTTGGCGGTGGTGACAGTGGAGAAATCCACCTGCAGCGGCGGGTCGGCCAGGGTGGCCGTGCGGAAGGGGGCGCGGCGGGTGAGCCAGTGCAGGCGTGTGGTGGCGGTGGCAAACAGCCAGGCCCCATTGCTGATCAGGGCATTGAAGGTGCCGCGCTCGGCCAGCTCGCCGGCGCAGCGATGCAGCAGCTTGAACAGCGCCGCGGGATCGTGGGGATCAGCCTGGGCCTGGTCGAGCTGCTCCAACATCCAGCAGAACGCCGCCTCGCTGTCGGTGCTGCCGAAGGGCCGGTAGCGATCCCCATGGGGGATCTCACCCTGAAGGTCGCCGTTGTGGGCGAACACATAGGTTTGGCCGCCCCAGCTGCGGGTGAAGGGATGGCAGTTCTCCAGGGCCACCACCCCGCGGGTGGCCTTGCGGATGTGGGCGATGGTCACCAGCGCCTGGGGTGAACGGTCGGCCAGTTGGTCGGCCAGGGCCGAGAAGGCGGCGGGGGCGTCTTCCCGCAGCAGCGTGAGGCCCTTGCCATCGGGCGTGAAGCTCGCCAGGCCCCAGCCATCGGCGTGTTCACCGGTAGCACCACCACGCCGGCTCAGGCCCCGAAAGGAGAAGCCGATGTCGGTGGGGGTATTGGCGTTGAGGGCCAGCAGTTCACACATGGGACACGATCAGCGGGTGCGAGCGAAGAGGCGATCCCACACGCCCCCATTGCCGAAGAAATCCTTGTTCACCTTGGCCCAGCCGCCGAACTCCTGCACCGTGAACCACTGCTTCACCGGAGCGAACTTGCCTCTCACCTTGGCCCACACACCGGGGCTGGTGGGGCGGAAGCCCTCCTCGGCAAACACCTGCTGGGCCTCATCGGTGAATAGATAAGCCGCCAGGGCTTCCGCCGCCTTGCGGGTGCCCTTGCGATCCACCACCGTGTCCACCACCGCCACGGGGCCCTCGATCCGGATGTTCACCGGGGGCACCACAAACGGAGCCTTGAGGTCTCCGGTGCGGGTAGCAAGGATCGCCTCGTTTTCGTAGTTCAGCAGCACATCGCCCTGGTCGCGCTTGAGGAACGCATCCGATGCCTCCCGAGCATCGCGCGGCAGGTTCTGAACGTTGCGGTACACGCTGGTGACGTAGGTCTCGGCCTGCTGGGCGGTGCCACCGGTCTGGCTCACAGAACCCCAGAGGCCAAGGAAATTCCAGCGGGCGCCGCCTGAGGTTTTGGGGTTGGCGGTGAGCACCGTGACGCCGGGTTTCACCAGATCAGGCCAGGTCTGGATGCCCTTCGGATTGCCGGCACGCGTGAGGAAGGCCACCGCCGAATGGGTGATCACACTCTGGTTGGGGAACTCCTTCTCCCAGCCGGGCTGGATCAGGCCGGCCTCCTGGAGCTTGAGCACATCGGCCCCCAGCGCCAGGGTCACCACATCGGCCTCCAGGCCATCGATCACGGCGCGGGTTTGGGTGCCGGAACCGCCATAGCTGGTTTTGATCTCCAACTCCTGGCCGGTCTTCGCCTTCCACTGGGCGATGAAGCGGGGAAGGATCCGGTCGTAGGCGCCCTTGGTCACGGCGTAGCTCACCAGCAGCAGTTGCTGACGGCCGCCACGACCGCCGGGCTGCGCGGATTTCTGGCCGCCGCCGCACCCCGCCAGAACCAAGACACCGGCTAGCGCCAGGGGCGACCAGCACTTCAGATTACGAGAGCTCAGAACCCACATTCCCTTAACCCCACCGGAAAACCGGGGGATAATACCACGGTTATCCGGTGGGCTATGTGCACTAACGCGTCCGGGAGAAGATCTGGTCCCAGGCGCCGCCCTTGGCAAAGAAGCTGCGATCCACCGCGGTCCAACCGCCGAAGTCGTCCACACGGAAGAACTTGAGGCTCTGGAACTTGCCCTTGGCATAGGCCTTGCCCGCCGGAGTCACGGGGCGGAAGCCGTTATCCACAAACACCCGCTGAGCCGCCGGGGTATAGAGGAAGCGCACAAAGGCTTCCGCCACGCGCCGGGTGCCGCGACGGTCGACCACCCGATCCACCACCGTGACGGGCTGTTCGGTGAGCACGTTGGGGCTGAACAACTTGTAGGGCGTTGTCCACTCACCCTTCCGCCGGGCAAGAATCGCCTCGGTTTCCCAATTGAGAAGCACGTCGCCCTGACGGCGCTTCACGAACAGATCCGTGGCTTCACGGGCGTCCTTCGGAAGCACATCGGCGTTCTTGTAGACGCCCGTGATGAACTTGCGTGCTTGAGCATCGGTGCCACCAGCCTGCGTCACGGCACCCCATAGGGCGAGGAAATTCCAGCGGGCGCCACCTGAGGTCTTGGGGTTGGCCAGCACCACCTCCACATCCTTGTTGTCGAGGTCTTTCCAGCTGTTGATCTTCTTGGGGTTCCCGGGGCGCACAAACACAGCCACGGTGGAATTGATCGGAGTGGAGTTGTAGGGGTTCTCCTTCTCCCAGCCGGGCTGGATCAGGCCTGCCTGCTGAATCTTGGTCACATCAGCGGCCATCGCGAGGCTCACAACATCGGCCTCAAGCCCATCGATCACGGCGCGGGTCTGGGAGCCGGAGCCGCCATAGCTGCCTTTCAAGCTCACCGACTGACCTGTCTTCTTCTTCCAGTCAGCGGCGAACAGCCTGAAGATCTGGTCGTAGGCGCTCTTGGTAACGGCGTACGACACCACGGTGAGGGACTGAGGCTTGGGCGGCTGCTGGGCCTGCGTCAGGGGCGCAACGGCCAGGGGAAGCACGGCCCCACCAGCCAGCAGGGCCGCCGCCAGGGATACGCGAGCAGTTTGCACGGTATTTCGATCGGGAACTAGGGCAACGTACGCATGGCTCTCGCCGCCGCGATGTGCCTGAAAACACCGGTACTCCTATCGGAGATACGCAATAGTTGCCAGGAGCTCCTTCAGCCCGCCATGGCCCGCTGTGTACGAATGCCCTGTTTTGCCTCGCACTGCCTTGCCACGCCCCAACTAGAGCCGTCCTCGCCATGACCGCTTCCCTGCTGAAACGCCCCTTGCAG
Organism: uncultured cyanobacterium; assembly: GCA_903862155.1. Lineage (GTDB taxonomy): Bacteria > Cyanobacteriota > Cyanobacteriia > PCC-6307 > Cyanobiaceae > UBA5018. The sequence continues at coordinate 4,094 of CAIOXF010000077.1, forward strand.
CTCACGCTCCACCCCCAGGATGTGCTTCCCGAGGGCATGAGCTGGCGCCTGCATGAGGGCTACGTGCGCTCGAGCACCTGGGACACCGAGGGCGAGTCGATCACGCTCGGCCTCTGGGGCCCGGGGGATGTGATCAGCTCGGAGGCTCCGGCCGTGGAGCCATTGGAGCTGCAATGCCTCACCACCGTGGTGGTGGAGCACCTGGAGCTGACCGACCACGAGCGGCAGCAGCACCTCCGGCGCGAGCGCCAGATACTGGCCGAACTGCTGGTGATTCAGCGCATCCGCTCAGGCGAGCGACGCCTCCTGGCGCTGCTGAGCTGGATTGGCCATGCCCATGGTCAGGTGAACAGCCACGGCTGCCGTCTGTCCCTGAGCGAGCTAAACCTCACCCACCGGGCTCTGGCGGATCTATGCGGGCTCACCCGCGTCACCGTCACCAAACTGCTGAGTCGCTTCCGACTGGAGGGCCAGGTGGTGGCCGTCAGCGAGACCGACCTACTGATTCCGAAGTTTCCCTAGGCCCCAGATCTGCTCGAACACCAGCCCCCAGGCAAGACCTGGGGGCTTTTTCGTGCTCAGATCGCGTAATCAGGCACAAACGTGCGGGCTTCGCGACTGGTGACGTGAAGCGCATCGCCG
>CAIOXF010000078.1 GCA_903862155.1 uncultured cyanobacterium
ATGTGTGCAAGGCGGTGGCCGCCTCCGTGCTGGGCGATCCCAGCAAGGTGGAATACCGCAACCTCAACTCCAGCGAGCGCTTCGCCGCCCTGGCCAGCGGGGAGGTGGATCTGCTCTCGCGCAACACCACCAAAACCCTCAGCCGCGACGCGCCCGGCGGCAACGGCCTGAGCTTTGCACCCACCACCTTCTATGACGGCCAGGGCGTGATGGTGCCCGTGGCCAGCGGCATCAAGACCCTCAAGGATCTGGCTGGCAAGCCCATCTGCGTGGAGAGCGGCACCACCACCGAGCTCAACCTTGCCGACCGGATGCGGGAGCAGAACATCCCCTACACCCCGCTCAAGTTCCAGACCAGCGACCAAACCTATGCCGCCTATCTGGGCGGTCGTTGTGTGGCCGTCACCAGCGACCGCTCCCAGCTGGCCGGCAAGCGCACCAGCTTCCCCAACGCCGATCACCACAACCTGCTGCCGGATGTGCTGAGCAAGGAGCCGCTCACCCCGGCCACCGTGAATGCCGATCCGGTGTGGGCTGATGCCGTGCGCTGGACCATCTATGCCCTGATGCAGGCGGAGGAGTGGGGCCTCACCAAGGCCAACATTGACGCCAAGGTGGCCGAAGCCAAGGCCAACCCCAACCAGGCCGACCTGCGCCGCTTCCTCGGCATCGAGGGGGATTTCGGCAAGCTGCTGGGCCTCCCGGCCGACTTCACCGTGCGGGCGATCAAGGCCGTGGGCAACTACGGCGAGGTGTTTGACCGCAACGTGGGCCCCAACTCCAAGCTCAAGCTGGAGCGCGGCCTCAACAAACAGTGGAAGGACGGCGGCCTGGTGTACGCGCCCCCCTTCCGCTGATGGTGACTCCCTGGTGGCGTGACCGCCGGGTGGTGCCCTGGCTGGTGCAGGGGGTGGTGGGCCTGCTGGTGCTGCTGCTCATCGCCTTCCTGCTGGGCAACCTGGTGCGCAACCTCACGGCTGCCGGGCTGCTGCTGAGCTGGCGCTGGCTGGGCCAACCCGCCGGTTTCGACATCGGTGAATCCCTGCTGCCCTTCAACGCTGAGCTGCCCTACTGGCGCGGGCTGCTGGCGGGCCTGGGTAACACCCTGCGGGCGGTGATCAGTGGCCTGATCGGCGCCACGGTGCTGGGCACCCTGGCTGGCATGGCCAACTTCTCCAGCAACGGCCTGCTGCGCCGGCTGGTGCGCCTCTACGTGGAGGTGGTGCGCAACATCCCACTGCTGCTGCAGCTGGTGTTCTGGTATTTCGTGGTGTTCCTGTCGTTGCCGAACGGCACCGCCGCGTTGCAGCTGCCCGGGGTGGTGCTGGCCAAGTCGGGCCTCTATCTGGGCGACCCCCAGCTGGTGAACGGGGTGTGGCAGGCGCCGCTGCGCCTCACCGTGGAGTTCTCGGCGCTGCTCACCGGGCTTGTGGTGTACTCCGGGGCCTACATCGCTGAGGTGGTGCGCGGCGGCATTGCTTCCGTGCCGCGCGGTCAGTGGGAGGCTGCCTCGTCTCTCGGCCTGGGCTGGTGGGCGAGCCTGCGCCATGTGGTGTTGCCCCAGGCCCTGCGGGTGATCGTGCCGGGCCTCAACACCCAATACATCTCCCTGGCCAAGAACTCCTCCCTGGCGGTGGCGGTGGGGTACGCCGATCTCTACGCCGTGGCCGAAACCACCCTGAATCAAACCGGGCGGGCCGTGGAGGTGGTGATCCTGCTGCTGGGGGCCTACCTGGTGCTGGATCTGTTGATCTCGGCCGTGATGAACGGCCTCAACCAGTTGGTGCAGATCCGCGAGCGCTGAGATGAACGCCCCGATGCCCTTCTCCGGCAGCCCCTGGGGCCGCCTCCGCCGCGAGCTCTTCGCTACCCCGGCCGATGGGGTGCTGAGCCTGGCGTTGATCGCCGTGATCACCACCCTGGTGGCCAGCCTGCTGCGCTGGGGCTTCACCCAGGCCAACTGGGCGGTGGTGCAGCTCAACAGCACCCTGTTTGCTGTGGGGCGCTATCCGGTGAGCCAGCAGTGGCGCCTGTGGCTGCTGGTGAGCCTGCTGGCATCGGCCACTGGCATCACCTGGGGCCTGCTGAGGGCTTTCCCCCGCCCCGACCGGGGCGGTGAGCTCTGGCCCAACAACGACCGCATCGCCGTGGTGCTGCTTGCACTGGTGGCCCTCTGGACCCCCTGGGCCCTGGGGCTCACCGCGGCGATCGCCCTGCGCTGGCTGGCGATCACGGGAGCCCTGATCGCTCTGCGTTGGCTGGCCGGCCGCTTCGGCCCTGCCCTTGGCCGGGAGCGGGCGGGTTGGCTGGCGGTGGTGTGGCCGGTGCTCTACCTGCTGGGGATGGTGCTGATCAGCGGCGGCCTGGGGATCGCGCCGGTGCCCAGCGCCGAGTGGGGCGGCCTGCTGCTCACCCTGCTGGAGGCCAGCTTCGCGATCCTGCTCTGCTTCCCCCTGGGGGTGCTGCTGGCCCTGGGCCGCCGCAGTGAATTGCCGCTGCTGCGCTGGGGCTCGGTGATCTACATCGAGTTCATCCGGGGGGCCCCGCTGATCACCCTGCTGTTCCTCGGCCAGAACATCCTGGGCTTCCTGTTGCCCGGGGGCCTGGCGCCCGAGCGGGTGTGGCGCGCCGCCTGGGTGCTCACCTTCTTCGCTGCCGCCTATCTGGCGGAGGCCGTGCGCTCTGGCCTGTCGGCCATCCCCAAGGGCCAGCTGGAAGCCGCCCGCGCCCTTGGCCTCTCCACCCTCCAGGCCCTCCAGCATGTGGTGCTGCCCCAGGCCCTGCGGGTGGCCCTGCCGGTGATGGTGAGCCAGTTCATCTCCCTGCTGCAAGACACCACCCTGCTGTCGATGATCGGGCTGATGGAGCTGCTGGGCACGGCCCGCACCGTGATGGCCAACCCCGATTTCCTCGGCCACTACGGCGAGGTGTATCTCACCCTGGGGGTGCTGTTCTGGTGCTGCTGCGCTGCCCTGGGCCTGGGCAGCCGCGCCCTGGAGCGCCGCCTGGATCCACGCCACCAGCCCGACGGCGCCGGATGATCCGGGCCCTTCGTTTTCCCTGCCCCCGCCGAAGCTTCCCGTCCATCACCCCATGACCAGCGCCGCAACCACTGCCAACGCCGGGCCAACCACCAACGCCGGACCGATCATCAAGGCCCAGGACGTGCACAAGTGGTACCCCAATGGGTTTCACGCCCTGAGGGGCGCCAGCCTGGAGGTGAACCGCGGTGAGGTGGTGGTGATCATGGGGCCCTCGGGCTCCGGCAAGAGCACCTTCATCCGCACCTTCAACGCCCTCGAGGATTACCAAAAGGGGAGCATCCGCATCGACGGGATGCCCATCTCCAACGACCTGCGCAACATCGATGCCATCCGCCGCGAGGTGGGCATGGTGTTTCAGCAGTTCAACCTGTTTCCGCACCTCACGGTGCTGCAGAACCTCACCCTGGCGCCCACCCTCGTGCGCAAGCGCAGCAAGGCGGAAGCCGAACGGCGGGCGCTGCAGCTGCTGGAGCGGGTGGGCATCGCCGAGCAGGCCCACAAGTTCCCCGGCCAGCTCTCCGGCGGCCAGCAGCAGCGGGTGGCGATCGCCCGCTCGCTGTGCATGGATCCCCAGCTGATGCTCTTTGATGAGCCCACCAGCGCCCTTGATCCTGAGATGGTGCGGGAGGTGCTGGAGGTGATGCAGGGCCTCGCCGCCGACGGCATGACCATGGTGGTGGTGACCCACGAGGTGAAGTTCGCCGAGCAAGTGGCCCATCGGGTGGTGCTGATGGCCGATGGCGAGGTGGTGGAGGTGGCGCCACCGGAGCAGTTCTTCTCCAACCCCAGCCACGAGCGCACCCGCCGCTTCCTCGATCAGATCCTCTGAGTTAGAGGCTGTTGCCTTGAGTTAGAGGCTGTCGAGGTCGTCGTCTTTGTCGGTTTCGCTGGTTTGGCGCTTGGGAATCGGCGTCACCAGCAGCTTGTCGACCCGCTTGCCGTCCATGTCCACCACCTCGAAGCGGTAGCCCTGCCATTCGAAGTGGTCGGCCTCGCGGGGGATGCGCTCGAGCACGTGCATCACAAAGCCCGCCAGGGTGTGATACCGGCCCTCCTGGTCGATCCCGAAGATGTCTTGGTCGGTGAGTTCGGTGAAGGCATCGAGGTCGAGGCCTCCATCCACCAGCCAGGAGCCGTCTTCGCGGGTGACCACCAGGGGTTCTTCCTCGTCGTCCACCGAGGGGAGATCGCCCACGATCCCTTCCATCAGGTCGTTGAGGGTCACCAGACCCTCCACCCCACCGAACTCGTCGGTGACCAGGGCAATGTGAATGCCGCTGCGTTTGAACTGCTCGAGCACCGAAAGGGCCCGGGTGCTCTCCGCCACAAACAGGGGCGGTTGCATTAGCTCTTCCAG
>CAIOXF010000079.1 GCA_903862155.1 uncultured cyanobacterium
GAAGGTGATGGCAGCGCCGTGCTGGCCGATCTGGCGCCGATCTGCGAATTGGGGCTACCGGTGAAGGTGATCCTCGAGGTGGGGCGCCTGGAACCCGAGGCCCTGGAGTTGCTGGTGGAAGTGAGCATCGATGCCGGCGCCCGCTTCCTCAAAACCGGCAGCGGCTTCGGGCCGGCCGTGACGGCCGCCCAGGTGGGCCGGTTGCGGGAGCTGGCCCGGGGCCGGGCCGCCATCAAGGCTTCCGGCGGCATCAGCAGCCTCGAGCTCGCCTATGCGCTGGTGGAGGCCGGTGCCAGCCGCCTCGGCACCAGCCGCGGCGCGGTCCTGATGCAGGCCCTGCGCAGCGGTGCCTGAGCCCAGTGCCTGAACGCCGCCTGGAGGGCCTGGCCCTCAGTGCCAAGCCCCTGGGCGAAAGCGACCGGCTGCTCACCCTGCTCAGCGACAGCGAGGGCATCACCCGCCTGGCCGTGCCGGGTGCCCGCAAGCCGCGCAGCAGCCTGGCGGCGGCCGTTCCCCTGGCCCATCTGGAGCTGCAGGTGGGCGGCCGGGCCAGCGGCCTAGCCCGGGTGCGGCAGCTGCGGGTGAGCCACAACTACGCGAATCTCGGTGAACGGCTGGAAACCCTCTCGGCCGCCCAGACCCTGGCGGAACTGGCCCTGGCGGTGGTGCCGGCGGGCGAGCCGGTGGAGGGGTTGCTGGCGGATCTGCTGATGCAACTGGGGCGACTGGAGCTGCTGGTGCGCGAGCGCGGGCCGGCGGAGGAGGCCCTGGCCATTGCCGTGCAGGGTGCCGTGCACCTCCTGGCGCTTGGGGGCTATGCCCTGCCCCTGGCCCACTGCGCCCGTAGCGGGGAGCTGCTGGAGCCGCCGGTGGGCAACTGGGACTGGCGCTGCAGCCTGGTGCCTAGCGAAGGGCTGGTGATCGGGGCCGTGGCCGGCAGCAGGGTGGTGCTCAACGCCTCCGAGCTGGCGCTGCTGCAGCGGCTGCTGCGCCCGGCCCTACCGCGCCGCCGCAGCGGCGAGCTGATGGGGCCCCTGCCGGTGTGGCTGCACCTGCTGGATCTGGTGGAGAGCTGGTGCCGCGAACACCTCAGCCGCATCCCCCGCGCCCTGGTGCTGCTGCGCGCGGCCTACGGGCCTGCGGCATCATGACCAGCCGACGACGACATCCCCGGGCCTTGAGCAGCAGCGAGCGCGGCACCGGGCATGCAACCGAGCGGCACACCGGCCTGATGGGGGTGTTGGCCCTACGGGACTTCCGGCGCCTGTGGATCGGCCAGATCTTTTCCCAGCTGGCCGACAAGTTCTACATCGTGCTGATGGTGTTTCTGATCGCCCAGACCTGGGTGAGCGCCACACCAGAAGCCAACCCGGCCCTGGCCGAGGCCGCCAGCGCCATCCGCATGGAGGTGCCCGAAAACCGGGCCCAGATGATCACCCTGCTGGCCACGGGGATCTACGTGGCCAACACGATTCCGGCCATGGTGCTGGGCACGGTGGCGGGCGTGTGGGCCGATCGCTGGCCCAAGCGGGCCGTGATGGTGGCCTCCAACGGGCTTCGGGCGGCCCTGGTGCTGCTCGCTCCGCTGTGCCTGCTGGATGGCCCCACCTGGCTGGGGCTGAGCTGGGGCTACTGGGGATTGGTCCTGATGACCTTCCTGGAATCGGTGCTCACCCAGTTCTTTGCGCCGGCCGAGCAGGCCTCCATCCCACTGCTGGTGCCCACCCACCAGCTGCTGGCGGCCAATTCGCTGTACCAGGCCACGAGCATGGCGGCCACGATCGTGGGTTTTGCCCTGGGCGATCCGGTGCTGCGCCTGCTGCAGCGGGCCCTGGCGACCGTGGGGATCGGCGGCGGTGAGTTTGTGCTGCTTCCCTTCTGTTACGGCATGGCGGCGGTGGCCCTCAGCACCATCGAGCTCAAGGAGCCGCCCCGCAGGAGTAGCGGCGCCAGCCTCTGGCGCGAGATCGGCGATGGGCTTCAGGTGCTGCGGGAGCGCCCATCAGTGCGGGGGGCCATGGTGCAGCTCGTGCTGCTTTACAGCCTGCTGGCCGCCCTCTACGTGCTGGCCATCAGCCTGGCGTCAGCGATCCAGGCCCTGGGCCCCACCCAGTTCGGCACCCTGCTGGCGATGAGCGGATTGGGCCTGGCGATCGGGGCCCTGGCCGTGGCCCAGCTCGGCCAGGGGTTCAACCGCCGCACCCTGGCCTCGGCGGGCCTGGGCACCATCGCCTGGAGCCTTGTGCTGCTCGGCCAGTTGCGCGGCAGCCTGCCCTTCACCCTGCTGCTCTGCGGCGTGCTCGGAGTGGGAGCGGCCCTGCTGGCGATCCCCGCCCAAACCACCATCCAGGAGGACACCCCGGAACATCAGCGGGGGAAGGTGTTTGGCCTGCAGAACAACCTGATCAACATCGCCCTGAGCCTGCCGCTGGTGCTCGCCGGCACCGTGGTGAGCCGCTACGGGCTGCTGCCCGTCCTGTGGGCGCTGGCCGGGATCGCACTGGTGGCGGCCCTGGCGGAGAAGCCCTGGCAACGCTGTTAGCGTGAGCTGACGGACCCGATGGGGCAGTCCTGGTGACCCACATCGCCTGGCTTGGCAAGAAGTCGCCCTTCTGCGGGAACGTCACTTACGGCCTCACCACCACCCACGCGTTGCGGCAGCGCGGCCATGGGGTGAGCTTCATCCATTTCGACACGCCGGCCACCGGATTGGCGCGGCCATTTGCGGAGTTTCCCGAGCGGCCCGGCCCCCAGGAGCAGCTGGGCAGCGTCAACGAAAACCCTGAGGTGGCCCTGCCTTACCTGGTGAAGAGCCAGGTGTACACGATCCCTTCACCGGGGGCCCAGCGCGAGCTGCGGGAATCGCTGGAGCGGCTGCGGCCCGATGTGGTGCACGCCAGCCTCACCCTCTCGCCGCTCGATTTCCGGCTTCCCGATCTGTGCCAGCAGCTGGGTTTGCCGCTGGTGGCCACCTTCCACCCACCCTTCGACGCCAGCCTGCGCAACCTCACGGCGGGCACCCAGCAGCTCACGTACCAGCTGTACGCCCCGTCGCTGGCCCGCTACGACCGGGTGATCGTGTTCTCTGAACTGCAGGCGGAGGTGCTGCAGCGCCTGGGGGTGCCCGCCAACCGCCTGGCCGTGATCCCTAACGGCGTGGACACCGACCTCTGGCAACCCACCCCACCCCAACCCAGCGCTGAACTCACGGAGCTGCGCCAGCGCTTCGGCGGCCGGCGGGTGTTCCTCTACATGGGCCGGGTGGCCACCGAGAAAAACGTGGAGGCGCTGCTCAAAGCCTGGCGCCTGGTGCGCCCTACCGGCTGCGTGCTGGTGGTGGTGGGGGATGGCCCCCTGCGCGCGGCGCTGCAGCAGGCCGGCGGTGACGAACCCGACGTGGTGTGGTGGGGCTACGAACCGCGGCTGGAGATGCGGGTGGCCCTGCAGCAACTGGCCGAGGTCTTCCTGCTGCCCTCCCTGGTGGAGGGCCTGAGCCTGGCGCTACTGGAAGCCATGGCAGCTGGCACGGCCTGTGTGGCCACCGATGCCGGCGCCGATGGCGAAGTGCTGGAAGGCGGGGCAGGGATCGTGATCAGCACCCAGGGCGTCACCACCCAGCTGCGCACCCTGCTGCCGGTGCTGCGCGACCAACCCCTGCTCACCGCCGAACTGGGCCGCCGCGGCCGTCGCCGGGCCCTGGAGCGCTACACCCTCACCGGCAACATCGACGCCCTCGAAGCGCTCTACGCCGGGCTGGTGCCCCAGCGCTCACTGGCCGCCTGAAGCCAGTTCTTCACAGCAGGCTGCAAAGGCAGCAGAAGGATCTTCAGCTGCGGTGATCGGCCGGCCGATCACCAGATGGCTGGAGCCGGCGGCAATGGCCTGGGCCGGGGTGAGCACCCGCTGCTGGTCGCCCCGGGCGCTGCCGGCCGGGCGGATGCCGGGTGTCACCAGGGCGAAGGGCTCGGGGTGGGCAGCGCGCAGGGCCGTCACCTCCAGGGGCGAGCACACGCAGCCGCCGATGCCGGCTTCCGCCGCCAGGCGGGCCAGCCGCGGCACGTAGTGATCGATGGGTTCCTCGATCGCCAACTCTCCGGCAAAGCGAGCCGCCTCCCAGCTGGTGAGCACAGTCACGGCCAGCAGGGTGGGCTCGGGCTGGCCCGCATCCTGGGCCGACGCCACCGCCGCGGCCTGGGCCGCCTGCAGGGCTTCGCGGCCGGCGCAGGCGTGCACCGTGATCAGCTCGGCTCCCAACCGGGCCGCGCTGCGGCAGGCACCGGCCATGGTGGCCGGGATGTCGTGGAACTTGAGGTCGAGAAAGATCCGCTTGCCCTGCTGACGGAGCTGGCGCACCACCTCTGGACCACCCGCAACGAACAGCTCCAGCCCCACCTTCACCCAGCGCAGATCGGGGATCCCAGCGGCGAAGGCCAGGGCCTGCTCGGGGGCCATCCCGTCGAGGGCCACGATGATCCGATCGGCGGGGCTGGCGCTCACAGGCTCACGGCAACGGTTGTTCGCAGGCTATGGAGCCACAAGCCGGCGGAAGGTCTTCTTGCCCAGTTGGAGCACCTTGCCGGAGAGCTCCTCTGCGGAAGCGAACTCCTGGTTGGGATCGGCCAGCTTCTGGCCATCGAGCTTCACGCCGCCGCCCTGGATCTGGCGCCGGGCTTCGCTGCTGCTGGCGCAGATGCCCACGACACTGAGCAGATAGAAGGCCTTGGCAGGGAAGTTCACCTCAGCCAGTGAGGCCTCGGGCACCTCCGCATCGGC
>CAIOXF010000080.1 GCA_903862155.1 uncultured cyanobacterium
AGCTTCTGAGCGGAGTTGGGGTGGTGCCGGCTGCGCTGGCGACGGCGATCTGCAGGGCGGATCAGGGCGAGGAGCCCGGTATCGCTGAACAGCGCCAGCGGGTGGCCGAACTCAAGACCCATCTCCAGCGTCAGCTTGATGTGGATGAAGCGAGGGAGCAGGTCGATCGGATGCGGCGCCTGCTCGATCTGGCCGATGCCCTGGTGAAGAAGAGCGTGTGGCTTGTGGGCGGTGACGGCTGGGCCTACGACATTGGCTTCGGCGGCCTCGATCACGTGCTGGCCAGTGGCCGCGATGTGAACGCGCTGGTGCTCGACACCGAGGTGTACTCCAACACCGGCGGCCAGAGCTCCAAGGCCACACCGCGGGCGGCCGTGGCCAAGTTCGCCGCGGCAGGTAAGGCCGCCCCCAAGAAAGACCTGGGCTTGATGGCGATGACCTACGGCACCGTGTATGTGGCCAGCGTGGCAATGGGTGCCCGCGACGAGCACACGATCCGCGCCTTCCTGGAGGCCGAGAGCTATCCGGGCCCGTCGCTGATCATTGCCTACTCCCACTGCATCGCCCACGGCATCGACATGGCCAAGGGCATGGAGCACCAGAAGGCGGCGGTGGATTCGGGCCGCTGGTTGCTCTATCGCTACGACCCGCGCCGCGCCGGCCGCGGTGAGAACCCGCTTCAGCTCGACAGCCCCGGTCAACGCCGGCCTCTTGAGGAGGCGCTGGAGCAGGAAAACCGCTTCCGCATGCTGCGCTACAGCCAGCCGGAACGGGCGCGGGAGTTGGCGCGGCAGGCCCAAACCGAGCTGGAGCGCCGCTGGGCCACCTACAAGGCGCTGGCAGGTCAGGGCCCCAGCCAAGGAGGTGCGTCATGAGCGTGGATCTCTCCACCACCTATCTCGGCCTGACGCTGCGCAGCCCCCTGGTGGTGGGGGCTGCCGCACCGCTCACGGAAGACCTCGACCAGCTCAAGGCCTTTGAAGATGCCGGCGCTGCGGCGGTGGTGCTCCATTCGCTGTTTGAGGAGCAAATCGAGCAGGAGCAGCTCGATTTGCATCACCACGCCATGCATGGTGCCGAGAGCTATGGCGAGGCCCTGAGCTACCTGCCGGAGCCGTCGCTGTTCCATGTGGGCCACGAGCTCTATCTGCGCCACATCGAGCAGGCCCGCGCCCGGGTGGCGCTGCCGATCATCGCCAGCCTCAACGGCACCTCACCCGGGCAATGGGTGCGCTTCGCGCGCCAGATCGAGCAGGCCGGCGCCGATGCCCTGGAGCTGAACATTTATTCGCTGCCCACCGATCCCGAGCTCAGCAGCGCAGCGATTGAAAACCAGGTGGAGGAGATCGTGCGCGAGGTGCGTACCGAGGTGAAGCTGCCTCTCGCGGTGAAGCTCAGCCCCTTCTTCACCAACCTCAGCGCCATGGCCCGGCGGCTGGTTGAGGCCGGTGCCGATGGCCTGGTGCTGTTCAACCGCTTCTACCAACCCGACATCGACATCGAAGAGCTGGAGGTGCGGCCCAACCTGTTGCTCTCCACCCCCCACGACCTGCGGCTGCCGCTCCGCTGGATCGCCCTGCTGCATGGCCGGCTCCAGGCGGATCTGGCGGCCAGTGGTGGGGTGCACCGGGGCACCGATGTGGTGCGGTTGCTGATGGCCGGTGCCTCCATCACCCAGGTGGTGGGTTCGCTGCTGCGCCATGGTCCGGCGCGGCTGGCGAGCCTGGAGGAGGAGCTGGCGGTGTGGCTGCAGGAGCACGACTACGCCACCGTGCGGGAGCTGGTGGGTTGCATGAGTCAGCAGCGCTGCCCCAACCCCTCGGACTACGAGCGGGCCCAGTACATGCGGGCCATCCAGAGCTACCGCCCCGCAGATGCGGCAGCGGCACTTGGGCCGTGGTGACGGGCACCTCTGACATGCCGGCGGTGCTGGCGGTAGCCGAACAGCTGGCGGCGACCACCACCCGCCCCTGGACCCTGATGGAGGTGTGCGGTGGCCAGACCCATGCCATCGTGCGTTGGGGACTCGATCAGCTGCTGCCGCCGGGATTGCGCCTGATCCATGGGCCCGGCTGTCCGGTGTGCGTGACGCCCGCCGAAACCCTCGATGCCGCACTCCAGTTGGCGCAGTGCCCCGAGGTGATCCTCTGTTCCTACGGAGACATGCTGCGGGTGCCCGGCAGCAACGGCGACGACCTGCTCGGCGTGCGGGCCGCTAGTGGTGATGTGCGCCTGCTCACCTCACCGCTGCAGGCCCTGGAGTTGGCCCGCCGCCATCCCGATCGGCAGGTGGTGTTTCTCGCGGTGGGTTTTGAAACCACCGCGCCAGCCACCGCGCTGCTCGCGAAGCAGGCCCTGGCCACGGGGCTGGCGAACCTCTCGCTTCTCGTGGCCCATGTGCGGGTGCCACCGGCGATGGCGGCGATTCTTGAGGCCGAGGGCAACACGGTGCAGGGCTTCCTGGCAGCGGGCCACGTGGGTGCCGTGATGGGCTTGGCGGAGCTGGAGATGCTGGTGGCCCGCACCCAGGTGCCGGTGGTGATGACGGGCTTTGAACCGCTCGACATCCTCACCGGCGTGCTGCGCTGCGTGGAGCAACTGGAGGCTGGAGAGGCGAAGGTGGAGAACGCCTACGGCCGGGTGGTGCGTGAGGCAGGCAATGGCGAAGCCCAGGCGCTGATAGCGGAGGTGTTCGCGGTGGTGGATCAGCCCTGGCGTGGTCTGGGTGTGCTTCCCCACGGAGGCCTGGCACTGCGTGACACTTACGCGCAGCTCGATGCCCGCACCCGTTTCCCCGAGCTCGGCAGGTTTGACGTGGCCGAGCTGCTGCCGGCCAGTGCCTGCATGGCCGGCACGATCCTGCAGGGCCGCGCCACTCCCGCCGATTGTCCCGCTTTCGGTACGTCCTGCACCCCCGAGCACCCGCTGGGGGCGCCGATGGTGTCGAGCGAGGGAGCTTGCGCCGCCTACTACCGCTACCGCCCATTCACGGCCGCATGAGCGAGCGCATCCAGCTGGCCCATGGGGGCGGCGGCACCTTGATGCAGCAGCTGATCGAGCGGGAGCTCAAGGCCCTCTACAGCGATCCCGCCGAAGTGCTGCACGACGCCGCCTGCTTCGCGGTGCCGGCGGGTGGTCGGTTGGCATTCACCACCGATGGCTACGTGGTGCAGCCCTTGGAGTTTCCCGGTGGCGATATCGGCAGCCTGGCGATGACCGGCACCGCCAACGACCTGGCCATGGCCGGTGCCCGGCCCCTGCGGCTGAGTGTGGGACTGATCCTGGAAGAGGGCCTGGAGTTGTCACTGCTGCGGCGGGTGGTGGCTTCGATGCGCCGGGCAACTGAGCTGTGTGGGGTGGAGGTGGTCACCGGCGACACCAAGGTGGTGGAGCGGGGCAAGGCCGATGGGGTGTTCATCACCACCAGTGGTATCGGCGTGGTGGAGGCAGCAATCGATCCCCATCCCACGGCGATCCGGCCCGGGGATCAGTTGCTGGTGAGTGGCGATCTGGGCCGCCATGGGGTGGCAATCCTGGCCGCCCGCCATGGCCTTGCCCTGAAGCCGCCGGTGCTCAGCGACTGCGCGCCGCTCTGGCCCCTGGTGAAGCAGTTGCTGGATGCGGGGGTGCAGCCCCATTGCCTGCGCGATCTCACCCGCGGCGGCCTGGCCAGTGCCCTGCAGGAGCTGGCCGCGGCAGCGGGAGCCGTGATGCGTCTGGAGGAGGAGCGGTTGCCGGTGAGCGAGCCGGTGCAACGCACCTGCCAATTGCTGGGCTTTGATCCGTTGCATCTGGCCAATGAAGGGCGGCTGCTGGCCGTGGTGGCG
>CAIOXF010000081.1 GCA_903862155.1 uncultured cyanobacterium
TCCGCAAAGGTGGATTCCCCCTCCTGCAGCTGCAGGTAGAGCTCCCTCGCCAGGCCGCCGTCGTTGAGGCGCAGCAGGCTGTACACCACGCGATCCAGATGCTGCTTGCGATCCAGAAATCGCGCCTCCGCCTTGGCGCGATACAGCCGCTCGCAGTGGCGGCGCAGGCGCACCGGCCGCTCAACCTGAGCCGCCAGGGCCTCTGGGGTGAGCACATTCGCTACCCGGAACTGCTCCAGCGCCTCGCCCGTCGGCAGGCCGCGCTCCTGGGCAAAGGCCACCAAGGCCTGGCCCCGCTCGTCGTCGCTGAGCTCCTCCCCGGCCAAGGCCTCCGCGATCAACGCCTGACGCACCACGGGCCTGAGCAGCCCAAGCTGCGCCAGCTCCCCCAAGGCTTCAAGCGAAAATGTCGTGCGGAGATCCAACTGCGATTCGCCGGTCAATGAAGCATCTCCTTGCGCTCAAAACTACCTGCGGCAGGCGATCACTGCAGGTGTACCAGGCGACGTTCACCACAATCCGCCATAAAGAACGGCATCCAGCATTCATGCAGCGCCCGTCCCAAGGGCGCCCTGCACAACCTCAATCAGAGACCAACAATCAACTCGCGAGATTGGCAATCAGCAGCCAACACCATCAGCGGAACAGGTTGGCGGTGGCGCATTCCAGAAATGCCGGGCGGAACGGCACGTCTGGCGGTGTTGGCGCCAATCGCCAGCCGATCTGCACCGTGTAGGCGAGGTTGATGCTGTCGTGCTGAGCAGGGCCCATCGACAACGCCAAGGCCTCCCCATCCCGGTTTTGCCCCTGCAGCGCCAAGCCCTGATCCGCCAGCCAGCACCGCAGCGCGGCGTTGAGCGGCACATCCCCGGGATCCACGGGGAAGGGGTCGAGCGCCGCCTGCTGCTGCGCCGATGGCATCGCCTTCAGCGGGTGCGCCTTCAGGGGATGAGCCTCGGGAATCCTGAGGTGCAGCGGCAGGCCCACGCAGGCAGACCAACACCCGTCGGCGGGGTCGAACACGTCGAAACAGGCGTCGAGAATCCCCAGCTGCAAAAAGCTGGCGCGCGTCTCCCATTGCCTGGAATCAAGCGGCAGGAAGAGCGCCTGGCCCTGCAGATCCCGAAGCCGCTCCATCCACTCCCGCAAGCCGGGGTGACAGCTCCAGCGATAACGGTGGTGTTGCAACCGGAAGAACTGGGCAAACGCGGTGAGCCTTCGATAAACCCCGGCCTGATCCACCAGGGTCAGGCGGCCTCCCGGACGCCGGACCGGCAGGTCAAACTGACGCGACACGGCCCGGTAGCGACGGGAGACGGAGCTTTGGGGCAACCCGAGCAGCGCGGCAGCCTCGCTGGTCGAACCCAGCGCCATGACCCAATCGAAAATCAGCAGGTCACGGAAGGGCTCCAATCCGGAGGGCTCCCTATTGCGGGAGCTACTAGCACAAGCACAACATTAATGACTGTTTAGATAGCGGGGGTCACCACGTTGTTCAGCGGAGCAGCTCGTCCAGACGCTGCTGAGCCAACTGGGCCGCGGAGCCGGGCTGAAGGGTGATCTACACACAGCGCTGGCACCGATGGCATGGCCGCGCAGGGTGGGTAAAAATTGCGGCACGTCTCCGGCGAATCCGATGAAGCGCCAGTTGTCAGCCCTGCTGCTACTCACGGGCACCGCCACCCTGATCGGCCCAGCCTGGGCACAAACCAGGATTCAGAAATTGCAATCGATCTGTCCGTTTGGCTATGTCGACAGCTTCAACGGCTACTGCGTATCACCGATCAACTACCGAGTTGAACCCACCCATGGCCAACCCTGCAAGCCAGGCTGGATGAACATCGGTGGCGGCTACTGCAAGAAAAAAGAGTTCGGCATCTTCTAGCCACGACAACGGCTGCTGCCCGTGGCTACGCAGCATCGTGGCGAGCTGATCGGGAGTCCTGGCCTGCAACCCAGGGTCATGGACTCGCAAGCGGCCTGGGTTGTCCAGCGTGTCCCTAGGGCTGGATCTGAGAGAGGTTGCGGAGGGCGCGCTCTCGCATGGCCAGGGGCATCGGCACGTAACCGAGGAGCTCGGCATCATCCTGGCCGGCCTGACTGAGGATGTAGCGAAGACTGGTGCGCACGGCCTCGGCGCGCCAGCCAAGGCCGCGGCGCGGCACGAGCATCCAATTGATGCTCACGATCGAATAACCCCGCAAGGGATCGGGATTGGCCCCCAGCAGGTGTTGATCCAGGCTGATCTGCAGCAACGCCTCGGCGGCAGCCGCTGCCGTTGGTGTATGGAAGGCCCCGGATCCGTTCTGCAGCGCAGCGGCCTGGAGGGGAGCACGCAGATAGGCCGATTCGATGTAACCGATGCTGCCGGGGGTAGCTGAAAGCCTCTGGGCCATGCCATCACTGCCGCTCACGCCCTCTCCCTGCGGCCAGGGCACCAGCCGGCCCACACCTGGGCCTTGGTTCCAAGCGGTGCTGAAGGACGCGAGGGTGGCGGTGAGATTGGCGGTGCTGCCCGAAGGATCGGAGCGATGCAGCAGGGTGATCGGCTGAGGGGAGCAGCCCAACTGTGCAAAATCGCGAAGTCGCCCGAGGAACACCTGCACCAGCTGCTGCCGGGTGAGGCGCAGGCTGCAGCCGGGATGGTTGTAGGCCACGGCAATGGCACCAGCCGTCACGGGGAACGCCAACAGCCCGCGGCGCGCTGAACGGATCTCGGCGTTGGTGGGAGCGCTGTCGGTGCCGGCGAAGTCCACCTGATCAGCCAGAAAGAGGCGGATGCTCGCGCCGGAGCCCATCACGGCGAGATCGGCATTGATGTTCTGCCGAACGGCCAACCCGTTGAACCAGCGCCAATAGGCGGGAGCCGCAAAGCTGCTGCTGGATCCGCGCAGCTGCATGGCGCGATCAGGCTGCCCCCCCTGATCCGACCGAAACCCACAAGCCGCCAACGCCAGCGGCAGCAGGAACACCATCGCCCCCCTCAACCACTGAAAGGAGACAAGCCCAGCCCAGGCCATCAGCCGCGACTCCTCTCCATCACAGCCTCCAGCAGAGCCGTGATATCAATCAGGCCAAGGGAGATGGGATTGGAATAGATGTACAACATCACAGCCGGCACAGGCGCTGCCAACAGAAGAATCGTCGCCACCCAGGTGGTTGTCCAAGCACCGTTGTGCACCAGAAAGGCCAAAAGCGCCAGAGCAAAAAACATCACAGCAATCGCCATCCACAGCCTCACTGGAAATGTTTGACGGCAGAGGGAAAGGCGTCGCTCGCGGGCATCGATCAGGTCAAAACCCAGATCGCTCACTTTGCGAAAGTAATTCACGAGCTCGGGAGTTTTTGGAAGCGTCTCAGGCGGAACCGCATCAACGGTAGACAAAAAATCGCGCAGACGATCACTCGACAGCTGCGTGGCATCGCTGGGCTGACCAGTGCGCATGGTGATTGCCTCATCCTGGGCAATCGATTCGGCATAGTCGTAGAGAAGACGGCGCGCCTCCACCCGCTGCTCAGGCGGCAACACCGACATCACGGCACCGAGCTTGCTGATGGTGACCACCTCCTGGGTGATGGCCGTCCGCAGGTTTGTGAACTGGAAGATAACGTTCGAGAGCAGAAAAGCAGTGGTAAGGGTATAGAGAGAGCCTAAAGGGCTGAGCATGCTGGCCTGCAGTTGCAGGCTATGGCGGCTCTTCACCCAACGGGCCAGCGACAGCGCCAAACAGATGAGCAGCACAAACAGCCCATAAAGAATCAGCATCAGTGGATAAACGCTCCCTGCTGGCCCACCAGAAATGTGAGGCCCACAAAATCACTGCCGTTACGGCGGTTGGCTCCAAAGCCCACGCGATAGCCACCAAGATCCATGGGGCCCAACGTCTCAAGCGCCCGGATCAGACCCGCACGGGTGGGCTGGGGGCCAGCCTGCTCCAGGGCACGCACCAGAACGGTGGCAGCCAGGTAGCCCTCAAGACTGGAAAAGCCATAGGGCGCTTGGCTGCGATTGCGGCGAATGGTGTTTTGGTAGTCGCGCACCACGGGCACCCGTGGGTTCCAGGGAAAGGGCACCACCTGGCTGATGCCAACGCCATGCCGCAATGGAGGCGGCAAGGCGCGCGCCAAGGCATTGCTGCCCACGAATGACACGTTCATCACCTGGGCAGCACTACCGTGCCGCCGCA
>CAIOXF010000082.1 GCA_903862155.1 uncultured cyanobacterium
ACTTGTGCACGCCGCGGATCACGGCGCCGCAGAACAGCAGGAACTGCAGGTTGGCGTGGGGCGTTTTGCCGGGATCGAGCAAGTTGCCCTGGGTGCTGTTCCCGATCGACCAGTTCACGTGCTTGCCGCTGCCGTTGATGCCGGCGAAGGGCTTCTCGTGCAGCAGGCAGGTAAAGCCGTGGCGCTTGGCCGTGTTGCGCAGCACCGTCATGGTGAGCTGCTGGTGGTCGGTGGCCACGTTGGCCGCCTCGTGCACAGGGGCGATCTCGAACTGGCCCGGGGCCACTTCGTTGTGGCGGGTCTTTGCAGGCACGCCGAGCTTGTAGAGCTGGCGCTCCACGTCTTGCATGAACACCTGCACCCGCTCCGGGATCGCCCCGAAGTAGTGGTCGTCGAATTGCTGGCCCTTGGCCGAGGGCTTGCCGAAGATCGTGCGGCCGGCCAGCTGCAGGTCGGGGCGTAGGGCCACGAAGGCGTTATCCACCAGGAAGTACTCCTGCTCGGCGCCGCAGCTGGAGTTCACCGGGGCGATCGCCTTCTCACCCAGTAGGGCCAACAGGCGGCGGGCCTGGCGATCCATGGCCGCGTTGGAGCGCAGCAGCGGCGTTTTCTTGTCGAGCGCTTCACCGGTCCAGCTCACGAACACGGTGGGGATGCAGAGGGTGACGCCGTTGGGCGTTTGCATCAGGTAGGCCGGGCTGGTGATGTCCCAGGCGGTGTAGCCGCGGGCTTCGAAGGTGGAGCGGATACCGCCGTTGGGGAAGGAGGAGCCATCGGGCTCGCCCTGCACCAGCAGCTTGCCGGTGAATTCGGTAATCACCTTGCCGTCGCCCTTGGGGGCGATGAAGCCGTCGTGCTTCTCGGCGGTGGAATTGGTGAGCGGATAGAAAACGTGGGCGTAGTAGAGCGCGCCGCGGCTGATTGCCCAGGTCTTCATCGCGTCGGCCACCGCGTTGGCCACCGACAGATCGAGCTTGCCGCCCTCCTTGATGGTGCGCTGCACCGACTTGAACACCCGCCCGCTCAGGACGGATTTCATCGCATCAAGGGTAAAAACGTCGCTGGCCCACAGCTCGTCGAGGCTGGCGGCGGGTGTCGTGGCCACCGGGCGGCGCCGCTGGATCTGCTGAATGGCGGCGAAACGCTGGGGGCTGGGCATGGGGAGGCGCGCTCGATGGCAAGCCCCTCAAATGTATGTGCCGATACACACCAGCCCTGATGGGCCGATCAGGTGAGGTAGCGGCGGATGGCCGGCCGGCACCAGAACACCAGGGCGGCCACGGTGGCGGCCCACAGCACGCCGGCCAGCACGGCCGTGACGCCCCGGCCCTCGCTCACCAGCGCCAGGCGCACGATCCCGTATGGAAGGCTCACCGCCAGGCTCATCGACAGGCCCACGATCGCCACGATCTGGCCCCAGGCCCGCCAGCGCAGCAGGGCGATGCAGGCCACGATGCCCACCACCGCTGTGGGTAGCACGGCCCCGGCGCCCACGGCGATGTTG
>CAIOXF010000083.1 GCA_903862155.1 uncultured cyanobacterium
AACAGCTGCAGCTGCGCAACCACGACGGGCGCTGGCAGCCGATCAGCCCGGTGTGGCGGGCGATCCCGCTGCTGCGCCCACTGGGGGATGGCTCAGGCGTGGCTGCCGGCAGCCGCCAGGCCGACGGACGCCTGCAGCTCTGGGAGATCCCGATCCACCAGCACAGCCTGCAGCCGCGCAGCTCCAAACCCCAGGTGCTGCAGGTGGGCCAACCCCGGCCACTGCGCAGCGATCCGGTGCTGTTTGCCCACCTCAGCAGCAACCGCCGCGGCGAGCTGCTGGTGCAGAGCGGCGGGCTGGAGCCCGGCAGCAGCAGCACGGAGCTCCGCCAGGCCGATGGCGCCCGGGCGCGCCTGGGCTGGGAGGCCAGCGGGCCGATGCTGCTCGCCCCGGAAGGGGGTGCGGTGCTGGTGCCAAGCCCCGAAGGTCTCAACCTGCACACCCTGCCGCCCTTGCCGCCGCAGGCCCAGACCCTGCCCGGCAGCCGCGACCTCAGCAGCTTCTGCCCCCAGGCCGGCCGGGCCGTGCTGGTGCGCCACTGGCCCGACTTCCGCCGGTCCTTGGAGCTGGTGGAGCCCGGGCAATCTCCCCGCCAGCTCTGGCTGGGCAACGAAGCGGTGCTGGCCACCGCCTGCAGCCGCGGCGGCCAGCGGGTGTGGGCGCTGCTGCTGGATGGCATCCGCCAACCCCAGCTGAGCGTGGTGGCGTTCAACAACCGGGGCCAACAGGTGGCCCGGCGGGTGCTGAACGGCTGGGAGGCCGAGCCCGGCACGGGCCTGCACTGGGATCCCACCACCGGCCAGTTGCTGGCGGTGCTGCGCCCCTGGGCCAGCATGAACGGCCGGCGCCAGCCGGCGCGCCCTGCCCTGATCGATGGCACCACCCTGCAGCCACGGGTGGGTGGACCGGCGGTGAGCCAGGCTCTCTGGCTGCCTGCGGGCTAGAACGGCCGCGACGCCACTGCACTGCCGCAACCGCCCCGTGGAGCCCAAGCTCAGCGCCAGACAGGACCATCTCCTCTCGGCCCTGCGCAACGCCGAGACAGAACTCTCCGGCCAAGACCTGCACGCCCAGCTGCGCAACAGCGACACCCCCATGGGTCTGGCCACGGTGTATCGCCACCTGCGCCAACTGCAGCAATGGGGCCTGGTGCGCTGCCGCCACCTGCCCAGCGGCGAAGCCCTGTTCGCCCCCACCGAGCGCGACGACCACCACCTCACCTGCGTGGACTGCGGCTCCACCCAGCGGCTGGCCCATTGCCCGGTGCACGCCCTGGAGCTGCCTCCCCAGGAGATGGGCGGCTTCCTGCCGCTGTTTCACACCCTGGAGTTCTTCGGCCTCTGCCCCGACTGCCAGCGGCGCCAGGGGCGCGCCTAACGTCTGGGAACGCTTCTCAGATCGTGCATGGGCACCAACGCCGTGGGGGATCCGGCCATCACCGAGTCGGCCGTGATGGATCCGGCCCCTTCTGCCCTACCGGTCACGATCCTCACCGGCTTCCTAGGGGCCGGTAAAACCACCCTGCTCAATCACATCCTCACCAATCAGCAGGGCCTGAAAACAGCCGTGCTGGTGAATGAGTTCGGCGAGATCGGGATCGACAACGATCTCGTGGTGGCCACCAGCGAAGACATGGTGGAGCTGAGCAACGGCTGCATCTGCTGCTCGATCAACGGCGAGCTGCTGGATGCCGTCTATCGCATCCTGGATCGCCCCGAACCGGTCGACTACCTGGTGGTTGAGACCACCGGCCTGGCCGATCCGCTACCGGTGGCGATGACCTTCCTGGGCAGCGACTTGCGCGATGCCACCCGGCTCGACTCGATCATCACCCTGGTGGATGCCGAGAACTTCGGCCCCGAGATCCTCGAAGGCGAGGTGGGCCGAGCGCAGGTCGTATATAGCGACATGATCCTGCTCAACAAGTGCGACCTCGTGGACGAGGCGCGCCTGGGCAGCCTGGAAAACGAGCTGCGCGCAATCAAAACCGATGCCCGCATCCTGCGCGCAGTGAAGGGCGAGGTACCCCTGCCGCTGCTGCTGAGCGTGGGCCTGTTCGAGAGCGACAAGGTGGTGGCCCAGCAGGACCACAGCGACTGCGATCACAATCACGGCCACTGCGTGCATGAGCACGACCACGATCACGGCCACAGCCAGCACGATCACGGTCATCACCACGACGATCACGACCACAGCGCCTGTGACCACGACCACGGGCACTGCGAGCACGATCACGGGGCTGATGCCCACGCCGCTGATGCCCATGCCATCGAGGGCTTTACGTCGCTGTCGTTTCAGTCGGAGGGGCCCTTCGCCCTGCGCAAGTTCCAGAACTTCCTCGACAACCAGCTACCGGCCGAAGTGTTTCGCGCCAAGGGCATCCTCTGGTTCAACGAAAGCGAACGGCGCCATGTGTTCCACCTGGCGGGCAAGCGCTTCTCCATCGACGACTCCGACTGGCCGGGCGAGCGCAAGAACCAGATCGTGCTGATCGGCAAGGGGCTCGATCACGCCAAACTGCGCCGCCAGCTCCAGGCCTGTGTGGCCAAGGACGCAGGCAAGGGCTTCGCCTGATCACCAGCGCCCGCGCAAGCGGCTGTTGCTCTCGGCATCAATGGTCACAATTGCGACACGCCCCCATCGAGATACTGCTGCCCAGGTGACTCCCCCCATGAACAGCCGCTTTCCCACCCAGCTGCTCCCCGCCGCCGCCGCTGGCCTTGGCCTGAGCCTGCTTTCAGCACTCCCCGCCTCCGCCCATGGCGGGGCAGGCGCTGGCATCGCCGGTGGCATGACCCACCCGCTGCTGGGTCTTGATCACCTGCTGCTGCTGGTGGGTGTGGGCACGGCCAGCGCAACCCTCGGCGTGCAGGTGCTCGTGTTCGCCCTGGTGGGCACCCTGGTGGGTGCGGTGTTCGGCAGCCTCGGTGGCGCTCTTCCCGGAGCCGAGGTGATCGCCGCGCTGTCGGTGTCGGCGGTGGGCGTGCTGGTGCTCCAGCGTGAGCGCGTGAGCCAGTGGGCCGGCCCGCTGCTGGCGGCGGCCGTGGCGGTGCACGCCATGCTCCACGGCCAGGAAGCCACCGGCACG
>CAIOXF010000084.1 GCA_903862155.1 uncultured cyanobacterium
GAATCGCAGCCAGGCCAGGGATCGTGCGCAGGCCAGGCAGAAAGCCGGCTACGGCAGCTTGGTGGCGATACAGCAGGCCAATGAGGCCGACCGCCGCCTGATCCGTCAGGGCGTTTGGGTGCGGCGGCGCCGCAATGGCACCAGCCCCCAGTTCGGCGCAGCTCCCGCTCGTGCGGCAGCGCGCAGGCAACGGAGCCGCTACCGGCCCTGGCTCTGAGATCAGCCACCGGTTTGGCAACGAGCTGGCCAAGGGCAGAAAGGCCCGGCAACGCCGGGCCACAAGGCCGCCGCCTCAGAGCACCGAGACGGTGCCGAGGCGCTTGGCGGCCAGCTTGCGGGCCAGCTGATGGGCCAGCTCAGCCGGCAGGAAGCGCGGCTTCTTCACGGGCTTGCCGCGGCGGCCATAGAAGACCGTGACGCGCTCGGCAGCGGCGACCTTGAGCCCATCCGGGTAGCTGTGCAGCACCAGCTGACGGATCGGACAGGCCAGAGAAGCAGAGGAGGCCATGGGACGGAGGCGAGGAACACCTGTCCCATCGCACCGGACGACACGCCCTGGCAAGGGTCGGCGTAGCCGACTCGCGTCAGCCCTTGCCAGGGCGGGGCGAGCAGGGCGCAGCCCTGCGCTCCGGGGCAGTGCTGGTGATTCCTCGCCGACCCCATGGCCACCGGCTGTAGAACGTGGCGATGACGGCTTCTGAGTACGCCCACAGCCAGCGCTACACCGATGCCCTCGGTTGGGCTGCTGAACTGCACCGCGGACAGCGCCGCAAGGGAAAGCTCGTTCCTTACATCTCGCACCTGATTGCCGTGAGTGCGATGGTCTGGGAAGACGGTGGCAGCGAGAACCAGGCAATCGCGGCCCTGCTGCACGACGCCATTGAGGATGCGGGCCAGAGCCAGGCCTCGATTGAGGCGCGCTTCGGGGAGGAGGTGGCCGCGATCGTGGTGGATTGCAGCGACACCCTCGGCCCAGCAGAGCTCGGCGCCGAGAAGGAACCTTGGCTGTTGCGCAAGACCCGCTACATCGCCTCCCTGGAGGAGAAATCAGAGACCTCTCTGTTGGTGACAGCAGCCGATAAAGCCCATAACGCCCGAGATCTGCTGCTCGATTCCCGTTCGGATC
Source organism: uncultured cyanobacterium (assembly GCA_903862155.1). GTDB lineage: Bacteria > Cyanobacteriota > Cyanobacteriia > PCC-6307 > Cyanobiaceae > UBA5018. The sequence goes on from CAIOXF010000084.1 coordinate 1,127, forward strand.
CCGATGGCTGGGACAGGTTCACCGCTGGCCTGGATGGCAGCGCTTGGTACCTGCTGCGGATCCACCAGGCTCTGAGCCATCGCCTACCGGCCAGTCGCTCGACGGCCCTGCTGGCAGAAGCGGTGCAGGAACTGCTCAGCAGCGAGCCCTACCGGCGTCTGGTGCCCCATGGCATCGCTCCGGCGGTGTGGGCCGCCAGCTACCTGGAGCGGCCAGAGGCCCATCCCCAGCCTTGAACGTCCTGCGGCCGTTCTCAGCGCTGCGGCCAGCCTGGTTCAGTTGTCTGGATCGCGGCGCCGGGCACTGACGATGCTGCCGCCACCGAGCAAGGCCAGGCTGGTGCCAACCGCCGCCTCAAACGTCTGCTGCAGGTTCTCGGCATAGCTGCTGCACACCGGGCCAAGCCGCCGCTGCAGACCAAGCCAGAAGCAACCGCCCAGGCCAGCGGCATAGAGCGTGAATTGGGCGATGAACACCCCGGCCACTGCGCGCAACAGGAACCGCTCGCGATCAAACCCTTCACCACCGGCCATGGCAGTGCTCCTTGGTGTCAGGGATGGCAGGTGAGCAGCCAGCCGGTGCCAGGGCCATCGGCCTGCCAGCGCGGCAGCCAGTTCTTCCAGCTGTACTGCTGCCCTGCCCCATTGGTGTTGGCGGTGTAGCCGCCATGGACCAGGTCGGCCTCACCATTGGGGTCGTTGTGGATGGCGGCGGCCTCGGTGAAACCGATCACCACGCTCCAATGACCACCGCCGCTGGGGGCTGAGGCGGGGCCGTGGTGCAGCCAGCCCACCGCAACTGGCCGGCCCAGATGGATCTGCTCCTCCAGCGTTGCGCGCTGGCCATTGGTGGCGAAGTTGGCGGTCAGCCCCAGGGAGCGCAACGCCGCCAGCTGCGCCTCGGCGGAGGTGGTGTCGCCGTAACGGGCACGGATGACGTTGTAGTCGTCGTCGCCTGAGACCTTGCCCCAGTAGCGGGCGAGCATGGCGCAACTGCTGGAGAAGCACTCGCGGTAGCCAGTGCCTGAGGCGTTGTCGTTCTGGTTCTCCCAGGCCACCGGCAGCGGATTCGCATGGGCCGGGGCCGGCGGCGCCGAGGAGAAGGTCTGCCGCCAGGTGGCGGCCTCTGTGAGGATCGCCGGATCGGCCGCTATGACCGCCTGACGCAGCTGCTCGATGCCCTCCAGCTGCTGGGGCTGAGCCTTCCAGTTGTCCCAGAACTGACGCCAGCGCTCAGCGCTGAATGGCGCCTGGGCAGCAGGCGTGACGGCAGCCGGAGCGGGAGAGCTTGGAGACATGGCAGCAGGGCAGTCCTCTGCTGTTGCCGCAGGGCTTCATCGCCAGCAGCAGCTGCTCGGCAATAGCCCCTGACATCACTGGGGCCTGGCCCCACCTGTGCCATGGGCCTCACCCTGATCGAGGCAGCCAAATACGAGCACCGGCTCGAGCACCTCGCTGTGCTCAAGACCTTCTCGGAGGGCGAACTGCTCGCCCGGCTGCCGTTCATGAACATCGCCGGCAGCGGCCTCTTCTATTCCGCTGAACAGGAACTGCCCTCGGTGGGCTTCCGCGCCGTGAACGAGGGCTACACCCAGAGCTACGGCGTGGTGGACCAGCGCGCAGAAGCGGTGCACCTCTTTGGCGGTGACGTAGATGTGGACCGCTCGATCGTCGATCTGATGGGCCCAGAGGCCCGCGCCAGCCAGATCGAGATGAAGGTGCGCTCGATGCGGTTGACGCTGGAGGCGACCGTGATCAATGGCGACACCGACAGCAATCCCCGTGCCTTCGACGGCCTGAGCAAGCGGCTGCCGCCCGGCAACCCGATGGCGATCAACAACGCCGCCGGTGCCATCCCCGGTGCACCACTGAACTTCGATCGGCTCGATGAGCTGATCGATTCGGTGAATGCCTACGGCGGCAGCAAGGTGCTGGTGATGAGCAAGGCGATGCGCCGCCAGCTCAATGCCCTCGCCCGCGCCTCCATCGGCGGCGGCGTCTACCAGACCAGCACCAACTCCTACGGGATGACGGTGCATCGCTACCAGGATTGCGACATCCTCACCGTCGACCGCGATGCCCAGGGCGTCGAGGTGATGGGCTACGACGAAGCGGGCGGCACCAGCTCGATCTACTGCTGCACCTTTGGCGATCAGGGCGTGACCGGCCTGCAGGGCCCGTTCCAGGGCCGCTACGGCATCTCGGTGCGGGATCTGGGCGAGGTGCCCGATGCCCCGGTGTTCCGCACCCGCGTGGATTGGTACGTGGGCTTTGCCGTGCTGCAGCCCCGCGCCGCCGGCCGTCTGTTCAACATCACCCCCGCTGCCTGAGCCATGGCCCTCCTAAACGGCAATCCCTTGATCGATGCGGAGACCACCCTGGTGGGTTGGACCAACCGCAGCGCCATCCGCAACACCGAGCACACCTTCCTCTCCGGTGAGGAGGTGCTGCTCAACACCAAGCTCGATGCGGCCTCGCGCTTCTCGCTGGTGGCCTCCCATCCCGGCGCGCCTACCGCGGTGGAGGTGGAACTGCTGCTGGCACCGGTGCTGCGCGATGGCACCACTGGCAGCTGGATCAGTGCTGTCCGCGTTGCCATACCGGCAGAAGGCGGCCGGGTGGAGGCCTTCCTCTCCGGCCATGACATCCAGATCGCTCCGGCGGATCTGCCCAACCTCGATCTGCCGGCGGTGTGTTTCGCCAAGGCGCTCGTGACCCCGACCACACCGGCGGGCATGCACGTGGGTCTGACGGCCACCATCGCGGCCTGAGCCCATGGCCCGCAAACGCTCCACCAGCCCTGCAGAGGAACCGGCAGCCGAGGAGTTGCCGCAGCAGCCCACTGCGATCGAAGTGGCAC
>CAIOXF010000085.1 GCA_903862155.1 uncultured cyanobacterium
ACCACTTGATTCTGGGCTGGCCACTCTATCTATTCCTGGGGGCAACCAGTGGTGAAGATTACGGCTCTCCCACCTCCCACTTCTGGAACGGAAAACCCTTTGCCAATGGTCATCGCGCCCTCTTCCCTGCATCATTCCGGGGTTTGATGATTCGCTCGAATCTCGGCCTGCTGGTGATGCTGCTGGCCCTTGGCCTGGCGGCGATGCAGTTCTCACTGGCGCGCGTGATCTGCGTGTACGGCCTTCCCTACATGGTGATCAACTTCTGGCTTGCAACTTACACCTGGCTCCAGCACACAGATCTCACCATTCCACACTTTTCAAGCGATGAATGGTCATGGGCCAAAGGGGCTTTGCAAACCGTGGATCGCCCCTACGGACCACTCCTCAACTTTTTGCACCATGGCATTGGCTCAACCCACGTTTGCCATCACGTGAATTCCCGGATTCCGCACTACAACGCCTGGCGTGGCACTGATCTGTTGAGGGCGCACTTCCCCAATCTTGTGCGCCACGACCCCACCCCCATTCATCAGGCGCTGTGGCGAGTCGCCAGCCGCTGCGGTGCGGTGAGCCGGAATCCCAACGACGGCGCCTTTTACTTCTGAACCAACACCCCCATGCCTGCCGCGGGTTCAGCCTTCGATCAGCTTCACCAGCACCTGCACCAGACGCGCCTGCTGGGCTCCATCAGCAGCGCGCTTTACTACGACCAGAACACAGTGATGCCTGCCGCCGGTGCCAGCTGGCGGGGAGAACAGCTGGCCCTGCTGGCCCGCCAAGTCCATGAGCGCCAGAGCAGTGAGGCCTACGCCGAGCTGGTGGCCGCAGCATCGGCCGAGCTCATCCCCGATAGCCCGCCAGAGCGACGCCGCAACCTGCAACTGCTGCAGCTGGAATTGGAGCGCCAGCGCTGCCTTGATCCCGATCTGGTGGCGGCGCTGGCCCAAGCCCAAACGCGCGGCAATGCCGTCTGGCAAGACGCCCGCGCCCGCAACGACTTCCGGGCCTTCGCCCCGGTGCTCCAGGAGCTGCTGCACCTGCGCCGCCAGCAAGCCAAGCAGCTAGCGGCAGCCGAGACGGTGGCCCGGAGCCCCTGGGAAATCCTGGCCCAGCCCTTTGAGCCGGATGTGAGCAAGGCGCGCTTAGAGGAGTTATTCGCGCCCCTCAAGACGGAGCTGCCGGCCTTGCTGGAGCAGGTTGCAGCCACGGACACCCCTAGGACCGCTGCCGCCGATCTACCCGAGGCCCTCCAGGAGCAGCTCTGCGTCGACCTGCTGGACAGCTGGGGCTATGACTCCGAACGCTGCCAGCGCTCGCAGTCGGCGCATCCGTTCTCCTGCACCGTGGGCCCCCAGGACTTCCGCATCACCACCCGGGTGGTGCCGGGCCAGCCGCTCTCGGCCTTCCTGGCCACCGCCCACGAGTGGGGCCATTCCCTTTACGAGCAGGGTCTGCCCCGCACCGACGACCATTTCTTCCCGTGGCCCCTAGGTGAGGCCACCTCGATGGGGGTGCACGAGTCGCAGTCGCTGTTCTGGGAGTGCCGGGTGGCCCGGAGCCGGGCATTTGCCGAGCGCTGGCATCCGCGTTTCTGCGCCAGCCTGGGGAGTGATCCCTGGGGGGGCAGCCACAGCTTCTGGCGCGCCCTCAACCCGCTCAGGCCCGGCCTGATCCGGGTGGAAGCCGATGAGCTCAGCTACTGCCTCCACATCGTGCTGCGCTTTGAGCTGGAGTTGGCCCTGCTCGAGCAGGAGATGCCAGTGGAAGAGCTACCCGGGCAGTGGAACCAGCAGATGCAAGACCTACTCGGAATCGTTCCTGCAACGGATTCTGAGGGCTGTCTTCAAGATATTCATTGGGCAGAAGGACTGTTTGGTTACTTCCCCTCCTATGCCCTAGGCCATCTGATGAGCGCCCAGATCTCCGCAACGTTCGAGCAAACCCATGGCTCCATCGCGAACCTGATCGCCTCAGGGGAAGAAGAGAAACTCCAGGCCTGGCTCGACAGCTATGTGTGGCCCCTCGGCCGCTCAGTGAATGGCGAGGAGTTGGTGGAGCGTGTCTGCGGCCAGCCGCTCAGCGCCCAGCCATTCCTCACCTACCTGGAAACCAAGGTGGAGCAGCTATTGACCAGCACCTGAAGCGGAGCAGCTGAGCAGCCCCAAGGATCGCCAGACTGCACCGCCTGGCCGCCCCTGCAGCATGACCACAACGCCCGCAACCGGAATTGCCGTGCTGAGCGATCAGCAGCGCTGCAAGCTCGATGAGAGCGACGACGCGCTGTTCTACGCCGAGCCGCGCTTTGTGCAGCACCTCGATGGGGGCTTTCGCAGCCGGCTCACCGAGCTTTACCGGGAGCGGATCCCGCCCTGCGCCGTGGTGCTCGATCTGATGAGCAGCTGGGTGAGCCATCTGCCCGACGACGTCACCTATGAGGAGGTGATCGGCCACGGCCTCAATGCAGCCGAGCTGCAGGCGAACCCCCGGCTGGATCGCCATTGGCTTCAAAACCTCAACACCGATCAGCAGCTGCCCCTGGCCGACGCCTCGGTGGACGCCACCTTGATCGTGGCGGGCTGGCAATACCTGCAGCAACCGGAGGCGATCGCGGCGGAACTGCTACGCATCACCCGCCCGGCGGGTCAGGTGGTGGTGAGCTTCAGCAACCGCATGTTCTTCACCAAGGCACCCCAGATCTGGACCGACGGCTCCGATCGCGACCACCTGGCCTATGTGGCCGAGGTGCTCACTGCCCAGGGCTGGCAGCTGGATCGCCTGGTGACGGAAGACACCCGCGCCGAAGGCCCCCTGGGCTGGCTGGGGGGCAAGGGGGATCCGTTCTTCTCGGTGATTGCCGTGAAGCCCTCACCCTGAAAGGCACTCCGTAGGATGCGCCGGCCCCGAACCCAGCCGCCGCATGGCGAACATCGACCACGCTCCGAGCCGCACGATGCTCAACCTGCTGCACGTGCTGCCGGCCTTCGCCGATGAAGCCGAGCTGCGCCTGAACGCGATCGTGGAGCTCAACAGCAATACGATCAACAAGTACGAGCTGATCACTGAAACCGGCCACCTCAAGCTGGATCGGGTGGGCTATTCCTCCCTGGCCTATCCCTTCGCCTACGGCTGCATCCCCCGCACCTGGGATGAAGATGGCGACCCGCTGGATATCGAGATCGTGGGCGTCACCGAGCCCCTGATCCCCGGCTCCCTGGTGGAGGCTCGCATCATCGGCATCATGAAGTTCGACGACGGCGGCGAAGTCGACGACAAGGTGATTGCTGTGCTGGCCGATGACAAGCGCATGGATCACATCACCAGCTATACGCAGCTGGGTGATCACTGGCTGAAGGAAACCCAGTACTACTGGGAGCACTACAAGGATCTCAAGAAGCCTGGCACCTGCCGCGTCAATGGTTTCTTCGATGCAGCAGAAGCTGTAAAGATCATTAAGGAGTGTGAGCAGCGCTACCTTGAAACCATCGAGTCGAAGCTGGTGAATTGAGTTTCTTCTCCC
>CAIOXF010000086.1 GCA_903862155.1 uncultured cyanobacterium
GCCATTGAAGGCGAGGTTTTCATCGTTCAGCGCCGCGGGCGGCAGCACGAAGTGGAGCGGCTCCCACCAGGCATTCACCATCACGTGCACGCGAAAGCGGTGCTCGCAACTGGTGAGCGTATAGGCGATGGAATGGGAATCGGGCCCCCAATCGGGCTGGAAGGGCTGCACACCATGCCACTGGATCGAGCGGCGCTGCAGTAGCTCCGCCAGGGTGAGAGGAAGCCGGTCCACCACCACATCCCGGCGCTGGCGGTGGGCAATCAACTCGCGCACAAACCGCAGCAGGTCGGCGTTCGCCTCCACCAGGCTCCAGTCGAACCAACTGGTCGCATTGTTCTGGCAATAGGCGTTGTTGTTGCCCTGCTGGCTGCGGGCCACCTCATCCCCCATGGCCAGCATCGGGGTGCCCGCCGCGATCAGCAGCACCGCCAGGAAGTTGCGCATCTGGCGCGCCCTGAGCTCGAGCACAGCCGAATCAGCAGTGGGGCCTTCCACCCCGCAGTTCCAGCTGGCGTTGTCATCTGAGCCGTCGTGGTTTTGCTCGCCGTTGGCGGCGTTGTGCTTGGCGTTGAAGCTCACCAGATCGGCGAGGGTGAAGCCGTCGTGGCAGGTGATGAAGTTCACGCTCTCCTCGGCTTCCCGCTGCCTTGGGCCGTAGATGTCGGGGCTACCGATCAGCCGCTGGGCCGCCGCCTGGGCCAGGCCGCTATCGCCCTTGAGGAAGCGGCGCAGGTCGTCGCGGAAGCGGCCGTTCCACTCCTGCCAGTGCTCCCCCACGAAGCTGCCCACTTCGTAGAGCCCGGCCGCATCCCAGGCCTCGGCGATCAACTTGGTGCCGGCCAGCACCGGGTCGGTGTCGATGTCGAACAGGATCGGGGGCCGGGGCTCGGCGTTGCCGCTCTCATCGCGAGATAGCACGGCCGCCAGATCGAAACGGAAGCCATCCACATGCATCTGCTCCACCCAGTGGCGCAGGCTGTGGCGGATCATGCGGCGCACCACCGGGTTGTTGGCGTTGAGGGTGTTGCCGCAACCGGTGTCGTCGACGTAGTCGCCCCCTGAATCGAGCAGGTAGTAATCGGTGTTAGCGAGGGCCTTGTAGGCAAAGGTGGGGCCATCGGCTCCCCCCTCCGCGGTGTGGTTGAACACCACATCGAGAATCACCTCGATCCCGGCGCGGTGCAGCGCCTTCACCAGATCGCGGAACTCATCGAGCACCGCCAGCGGGCCCGGCCCTGAGCCATAGCCCTGATGGGGGGCGAAGAAGCTGATCGGCTGATAGCCCCAGTAATTCGTAAGCCCGGCCGGTGCGGCCTGGGGATCGAACTGAAACACCGGCAGCAGCTCCACGGCGGTGATGCCGAGCTGCTGGAGATAGGGGATCTTCTCGATCAGGCCGCGATAGGTGCCCGCCTTGCCAGGGGCCAGGCCGGAGCTGGGGTGGGCGGTGAAGCCGCGCACGTGCAGCTCATAGATCAGTGTTTCGCGGGTGGGCCGTTGCAGCGGCCGATCCCCCTCCCAGTCGTAGGTGCTGAGATCAGCTACCACACTCTTCATGGCACCGGCCCAGCCGTTGGCGTCCCGCCGCTGGCCCCGCTCCCGGTGGTAGCCCGGGGGCACCGCCACCGCCAGGCCGTAGGGATCGATCAGCAGCGTGTCGTTAGTAGAGGCCACGCCGCCGATCCGGTAGCCGTACACCTGGCCCGCCGCCAAACCCTCCACGCAGCCATGCCAGTAATGGCCGGTGTGGTGGCATTCACCCGCCAGCTCGATCACAGCACTGGGCTCCCCCGCCTCGGGGTTGTCGAACAGGCAGAGCGCCACCCGCTCCGGGTCGCGGGCAAAGAGGCTGAAGCTCACCCCTGTGTCTGTGGGGGTGGCTCCGAGCGGTGCGCTGGCGCCAGGCATGGGGCGGGGGCTGGCGGGCACGGCCACGGCGCGTGTGGGCTTCTGAGCCGATGCTGGCCACGCCAGGGCGATCTGAGTACCTTGCCGTGAACGCAGCGGATCAGCGGCATGGAGATCACCGTGGTGGAGCTGCTTGTACCGGCAGCACCGTCCACCCTGGCCCAGGCCACCCTGCTGGTGCTGCGCCTGTTCCTGGGGGTGTGTTTCATCCGCCATGGCTGGCCGAAGCTGCGCAACCTGCGCACCTGGGCCGACGGGCTGAAAACCCCGGTGTGGCTCTGTTTCCTATCGGCCTTCTCGATGTTCGGCGCCGGCGTGGCCCTGCTGCCCGGGCTGCTCAC
>CAIOXF010000087.1 GCA_903862155.1 uncultured cyanobacterium
AACAAACGGGGCGACTACAACCTCTCGCCAGCAGGCTTCCAGCGCTCCATCGCCCTGGCTCGGCTCATTCCGGCCTGCTTTGGCAAGCCCACCGTGATCACCACCTTTTATCTCGATCCGGATACCAGCAAGAATGCGCGCAGCTACCAGAGCGCCGTGCCCCTGGGCGTGGCTACAGGAGTGAATATCCGCATGGCTCCGGCTTCCCTCACCAATTCCCTTGGCGTAGGCGAGGAGCTGCGCCGGCGCACCGTCGAGGGTTCTGGCGAGAGTTCTGAACGCGTGGTGTTGTTCTGGGAGCATCGGCGCATGCCCGAACTGGCCCGCGGCCTTGGCTGGCCGGCGATGCCTGCCATCGCTGACGACGACTTCGATCAGATGTTTGTGTTTCGCTTCCCCACCCCGGGAGGCGAGCCCGAGGTTCAACGGCTCAGCCAGAGCGCGTTGTTTCGGCAGGCTTGCTACCGCAAGGCAGAGGTGCCATGGCAGCTCGAACCGGCGGGGGCCACCACGGCTCAGCAGCCATGACGATCGAGCGATCCGCCCTATGGGGAGCCCTGGCTGTGGGCCTGCTGGTTGCTGCTGCCCAACCAGCGGCACAGGCTCAGTCTGCTGGTGTCCGCCTCAACTTGCCGCCGCTCGAGCGGGTCACCGGCCAACCCCCGGCGCCGGGCAGCAGCGTTGTGCGTGACGATCTCGCCGTGCTTCGCTGGTTGCAGCAGAACCGCACGCCTGAGCTGGTGGCTGATGCCTGGCTGCTGCTTGACCGCAACCTTGCCCTGTTCTCCCGGGCCCTGGGTGTTGATCTCTCCAAGACGGCCCCAGCGACGCTGGCCGGCCTTCGACCCTTTCTGCTGGAGGTCGACGCCGCGTCCTCCCAGCTGAAGCTACAGGCCCGCCGGCCCCGCCCATATCTGAGCCATCCGGATCTGGTGCCCTGCCTGCCAAGGGAAAGCGGGTTTTCTTTTCCTTCTGGCCATTCCACTTGGTATGCAGCCGCTGCTGAATTGCTTTCGGCTCTGGTGCCGGAGCGGCGGGAGCGGTTGTTGCAGGTGGGTAGCCATGGAGGCGCGAGCCGGGTGATGTGCGGACTGCACTACCCCTCCGATGTGGAGGCTGGCCAGCGGCTGGGCCGAGCCGCCGCCGCCCAGATCCAGCAGTTGCCGGAGTGGCAGGCATTCATCGCCAACCCCGCGGTGCAGGCAGAGCTGCAAGCCATGAAGGCAACTCCGCCAACGGCCCTGCCGCTGCTGATGCGATGAATTCCACGGTGATCGCCAGGGTGGAATCGGCTCAGTTCAGCAACGTCCCCTTGCTGTCTTTGAGCTCTTTCCAGATCTTGCGGATCTCGGTGTAAGCCTGCTCCTGGCTGATCTTGCCGTTGCTCTGTAGCCCCACCACCAGGCCCACGCGCTCGGCAAAAGCTTCAAGGTTCTGGTGAAACGCCAGCCTTTCGGGGGTCCAGTTGCCGCCGCGGTAGCTCGAATAGGCCTCCATCGGTGAGCGCACGCTCGCCCCCAGTTCACTGGGATCGGGGAGATCGTCGGGGGAGGCTCCACCCACGGAGACATCAGCCACGGGATGAATTCCGGTTTGAACATCCAAAGCTAGATAGGTTGGATTAAGAACTCCCTAAGAACTGCGGCGGGTTAGCTGCAGCACCGCCGGCCAGCCCGTGCCATCAGAGGATTCGAAGGCGAGCGCCCGGTGCCGTGGAGCGGTTTATGAAGGTGTGGTTGCCGCACGTGGGCATCTGCCTTTTGCTGCAGGGCGGTCTTATCGGCGGCGGCCTGGTGCTCCACCGCTGGATTCTTCCTCCTGTTGCTCCGTGCTGCGACCCACCCCAGGTGCTCTGAACTCTCACCTGCTGGAGGAGCGACCCGCCAGCCTGCCCACGCAGCTCTATGTGCATGGGGGTCGCCGGCCCACCACCTTCAGCGTGATGCTGTTTGAGGCCAGTGGCCCGCGGCTGGTGGATCTCGATTCGCCGCAGCAGCTGGAGCAGTTGCTACGGCCTGGGATGTCGGTGTGGCTTCGGGTGATGGGGCTCTGGGATACCGACGACATCCTGGCCATGCTCAAACCACTGGCGGTGCCGGCGTTGCTGTTGCCGCCGTTGCTGGAGGTGCCGCAGCGGGCTCGGGTGGATTCCCTGGGTGATGCCCTGATGGTGGTGTTGCACCGGCTCAGTTTTTCGCGGGACCCGATGCACCTGATCAGTTCTCAGGTGGGTTTTCTTTTGCTCCCGCAGCAGCTGATCACGTTTGAGGAAGCGCCCATCGGTGAGTCGTTTCCCCAGCTCACCGAGTGGCTGGAGAAACAGGTGGGAGCAGTGGAGCACCGCGATCTCGACGACATCCTCCACTTCCTGGTGGATGAGGTGTTGGATGAGCTGTTTCCGATGCTGGAGCAGATCTCCAATCGCCTCGACGACCTGGAGGAGGCGGTGCTGCGCCATCCCAAGCCGAAGCTGCTCAGCCGCACCTTTGTTCACCGCAGCAATCTGCGCACCATCCGTAGTCAGGTGTGGCCGTTGCGGCATCAGATTCGCGTGCTCCTGCGCCAGCGTCAGCAATTGCTCGGACCCGAGGCCCTCATTGGCTTTCAGGAGATGGGTGAACTGGTGGAGTTGCTGTTCGATACCACAGACTTACTGCGTAACCAGTGTGATGCGATCACCCAGGCCTATGCCGCAAGCGTGGGTAATCGCATGAACCAGGTGATGAAAACCCTCACCATCATCACCAGCATCTTCGCGCCCCTGTCGTTTCTGGCCGGGGTGTATGGCATGAACTTTGAGAATATGCCCGAGCTGAAATGGCACTACGGCTACTTCATGTGCCTGGTGCTGATGGCTGTGATCGCTGGCACCCAGGCCTACTGGCTCAGGCGTCGCGGTTGGTTCGACGACTGGACCACACCCCGCTAGCTGGTCGAGCCACAACCTGGCCTTAACCCGCGGCGTGGCCTGTCTTCAGCAGAGTCTGGTGGCAGGTGATATCGCCATGATCCGCGCCACAGCCCTTCTGCTCACTGGAGTGCTCGGTTGGGTGGCACCCGGATGGGCCCAAACCAACACGCCAGCGGCCAGCCAGACCGTGCGGATTGGAGGCTCCAGCACGGTGTTTCCGATCATCGAGCTGGCGATTCGGGCATTTCGAGCCGCCTCGCCCAGCCATGCCAAGGTGCCGATTCAGCTGAGCGAAACGGGCACCAGCGCCGGCTTCCGCCAGTTCTGCAGTGGTCAGCTGCCGATTGCCAATGCCTCCAGGCCGATCAACTCCCGTGAGCTGAAGCTCTGCCAGCAGAAGGGCGTGCAGTTCATCGAGCTGCCCATCGCCTTCGACGCCCTCACGGTGGCGGTGAACCCCCGCAACGACTGGGCCCGGCTGATCACCACCAAGGAACTGGCGCGCCTCTGGAACCGTGGGGCCCAGGGCAGGATCACACGCTGGAATCAGGTGAATATCGACTGGCCCAACCGGCCGATCAAGCTCTGCGCCCCCGGCAAGGATTCCGGCACGTTTGACTACTTCAACAAAGCGATCAGCGGCGATGCCACCAACGCCCGCAACGATGTTGTGAGCAGCGAAGACGACGCGGTGCTGGTGAAGTGCGTGGCCAGCGACCCCAATGCCATTGGTTACTTCGGCTACGC
>CAIOXF010000088.1 GCA_903862155.1 uncultured cyanobacterium
CAGCGAAAACTGGTCCGGAGGCGACACGAAAACTGGTCCACCCCGTGGAGCGAGCCAGGCAGGACGACAAGGGGCGTGGAGCGGCGCCATCTCTGGAGCCGATGGCTGCGGAGAAGGCGGTGCAGACCCCTCAGGACGTGGAGGCGATGCAGCGGCTTTCAGCAGCTGGCTGGGGCCGGCGGCGGATTGCCAGGGAGCTGGGCTGCTCGCCCGAGACGGTGCGCAAGTACTTGCGGCAGGGTGGCTGGCAGCCCTACGGGAAGCCCAGGCGCAACACGGTTCTCGACGGACAGAGGGACTGGCTGCGGCAACGGTTTCTGGCCCACTGCGGCAATGCCGATGTGGTGCGGCAGGAGCTGGCCAGCGAGAAGGGAATCGAGGTGAGCCTGCGCACGGTGGAGCGTGCCGTGGAGCCGTGGCGGCGGGAGCTGCGCAACGCGGCCCTGGCGACGGTGCGGTTTGAGACCCCGCCGGGCCGTCAACTGCAGGCAGACTTTGGCCAGTGCCTGGTGAGCATCGGCGGCGAGCGGGTGCGGGTGCACCTGGCGGTGCTGACCTTGGGTTACTCGCGCCGGCTGCTGGTGCGGGCATTCCGCAGCGAGAAGCAGGACCACTGGCTCGAGGCCCTGGAGGAGGGCTTTCGCCACTGGGGAGGCGTGCCACAGGAGGTGCTGGTGGACAACGCCCGTGCACTGGTGAGCCAGCACGATCCCGAGCGCAACATCCTGATTTTTGCCGAGCGGCTGGAGGAGTTCGCCAGCTACTGGGGGTTCAAGCCCCGTGCCTGTCGTCCGTACCGGGCCAGGACAAAAGGCAAGGACGAGCGGGGGGTGGCGTACGTCAAGAGGAACGCCATCGCTGGGCGTGAGTTCAGCAGCTGGGCGGAGTTTGAGGCCCACCTGGCGCGATGGACCCGCGAGGTGGCCGACCTGCGGGTGCATGGCACAACCGGTGAGGCGCCGCTGGAGCGGTTTGTGCGCGAGGAAGCCCGGGCATTGCAGCCACTGGAGGCCAAGCCGTCATTCCTGGCGGAGCGGGAGCTGGTGCGGATCGTGCACAGCGACTGCTGCGTGGAGGTGGAGGCGAACTGGTACTCGGCGCCGCAGGCGCTGATCCGTCAGCGGGTGAGCGTGCTGGTGCGGGACCAGCAGGTGCTGATCCGCCATGGCGGCCGGATCGTCGCTGAGCACAGGCGCCAGCGGCCCGGCAGCCGCAGCCGCCAGGTGATCGACGGCCATTGGGATGGCCTGGTGCCCCAGCGGCAGCAGCGTGAGGCGGAGCGATCGCTGCGGGACGCCAGCGCGAGTGGTGTTCAGGAGCAGCGCATGGTTCGCAGCTCTGAACTGGCCCGGCCTCTGGCGGTTTATGCCGAGCTGATCGGGGAGGTGGCGGCATGAGCACCAACCCGCGCAACCGATCCACGCCGGTCACACCGCCGGTACCGACCGAGGAGCTGGAGGCGATGCTCACCCGCCTGCGCCTCCCAGCGATCCGCGACCGCCTCGATGCGCTGCTGGAGGAAGCGGCCAGACGGGAGATGAACCTGCGTGAGGCCTTGGCCTGGCTGTGCGCCGCCGAGGTGGCCCGCAAGGACCAGCTGCGGATGGAGATGGCGCTGCGGCTGGCGCGCTTTCCGTATGTGCGCACGCTGGAGGCGTTCGATTTCGAGGCCCAGCCGTCGCTTGATCCGGCCCAAATCCGAGAGCTGGCAACCTGCCGCTGGGTGGCCAATGGCGACACCCTGCTGCTGCTGGGCCCACCGGGAGTGGGCAAGACCCACCTGGCGGTGGCGCTGGGCCGGGAAGCGGTGCGGCTCGGTCACAGCGTCCAGTACGTCGGCGCCATGGAGCTGATCAGCGCGTTGGCCAAGGCCCAGGCGCAGCACGCCCTGGAGGCCCGGCTGACGCAGTACGCCAAAACCCGGCTGCTGATCATCGATGAGCTGGGCTACCTGCCGCTGGAGCCGAACGCGGCGTACCTGTTCTTTCAGCTGATCTCCCGCTGCTATCAGCGCGGCAGCGTGCTGATCACCTCCAACCGGCCCGTCATGGAGTGGGGCGAGGTGTTTGGCGATCAGGTTGTGGCCACGGCAATCCTCGATCGGCTGCTGCACCACAGCCATGTGCTGACGATCCGCGGCGACAGCTACCGGCTGAGGGAGAAGCGGCGCAGCGGCCTGATCCGCCCGCAGGCGGGCGGTTCCTCCTCAACGGGCGGCGATGGCCTGCGGCCACCACCGCCCGTTGAGGAGGCCTGAGGGGGAACCACCCAATAGGCGGCATCGATGCCGCAGCCAACGCAAACGACACGACACCCACCGATGAAACACCGATCCAAGGGCCGCCGGAAGGCTCCCATCAGCAGTCCATCAGGTGGACCAGTTTTCGTGTCGCCAGAGGACCAAAAGCGGCTGTCGCTTGACAACTGGTCGTCGCCATTGGCGCCCTTGAGCGTGCCGGGCTTGATGGCTTCCAGCAGCATGGCGCAGCTCGACGAAAAACAGCTGCGATCGCGCTGGGCCGGCTGGGCCGAATCGTGCTGTTGAAACCGGGGCACACCCACCAGCGGGTTGGGGTGCTGAATCACGCCTCCCCCAGCTGGGGCAGTGCTGCTCACCCGAACGGGTGATGCTGCTTTCCCCTGAATGGGCGATGCGCTCCAGAGCGCTGCTTCCGCCTTGCGCCGCCGCCTGAGCCCGGCCTCGCTGGGCCCGCCGGGGTTGACGTAGAGCATCAGCGCTGCGGGCACCGTCTCCAGTGCTCCCGAGCGGAGGGCCTTGGTGAGGGCGCTGAATCCGGAGCTGCCGAACCAGTTCGGGCCGCAGTTGTAGGTGAAGGACAGCAGGGCGGCCTGCTGGTTCACGCTCAGCAGCTGCCAGCCCGAGACATGCTGAGCCAGCAGGCCGCAGTCCCGCTCAAGCCGGCCGGCGAGCAGAGCGTCGGCCAGTTCCTG
>CAIOXF010000089.1 GCA_903862155.1 uncultured cyanobacterium
CGCGCCAGCCAGCAACGCCGCGGAGCTCCCTTCTACAGCGATCAGGTGCGGCGCGATCTCGAGCGCCTGGTGGGCATCGATGTGGCCACGGAAGGCAACTTCCTGATCGACACCCACCTCAATCCCAACCTCCAGGCGGTGGTGGAGCGGGTGTTGCGCCAGCGGCTCAACGCCAGCAAGGGCCTGGGCGTGAGCGAAGGCGCCGTGGTGGTGCTCGACAGCCGCAACAGCGGCATCCTGGCCATCGCTGGCGGCCGCGACTACCGGCAGAGCCAGTTCAACCGGGCCTCGATGGCCCTGCGCCAGCCCGGCAGCACCTTCAAGCTGTTCACCTACCTGGCGGCCCTCGACAAGGGCCTGCGCCCCAGCGATGCGGTGAGCTGCAGCCCGCTGCGCTGGCGTGGCCAAACCTTCTCCAGCACCTGCGGCGGCAGCCTCAGCCTCACCTCGGCCTTTGCCACCAGCAGCAACACCGCCGCCCTGCGCCTGGCCCAGCGGGTGGGGCTCGATGCGGTGGTGCAGAAAGCCCGCGACCTGGGCATCACCACATCCCTCGCCCCTGTACCCGGGCTGGCCCTCGGCCAGAGCGAGGTCACGCTGTTGGAGCTCACCAGCGCCTATGCGGCCGTTGCCAACGAGGGCACCTGGCATGCCCCCACCACGATCCGCCGCCTCACCGACGCCGAATCCTGCAAGGGTCAGTCAGCAGCAAGTTGCCGGCAAAACGCTGCAGCAGGGCAGGCCACCAGCAACCCCGGGCGCACGGTGATGAAGCCAGCCATCGCCCGCGACATGCAACGGCTGATGCGCGCCGTGGTACGCAGCGGCACCGGCCAGGCCGCTGACCTGGGCGGGGAGGAGGGCGGCAAAACCGGCACCACCAACGAAGGCCGCGACCTGCTGTACATCGGCTACGACCCGCGCCGCCAGTGGGTGATCGGCATCTGGCTGGGCAACGACGACAACAGCCCCACCCGCGCCAGCAGCGGCCTTGCGGCCAGCCTCTGGAGCGAGATCATCCGCGCAGCTGGCTGAGTGCCTTGAAACTGCCCGCGCGCCTGTGGTTGCTGGCCGGCGCGGCGCTGCTGGCCCTGGTCGGCCTGGGCATGGTGCTGCAGTTGATCAACCAGCTCACCTGGCAGCTCAGTGCCGTGCTGCCCTACCCACTGGTGGGTCCGGTGCTGCTGCTCCTGCTGGTGATCGTGCTGGCGGGGGCGCTGCAGATCGGCTGGCCCTTGCTGCGGCCCTGGCTGGAACCCCTGCTGCCGGAGTGGATCCGGCGCCAGCTGCCACCGCCTGGGGCCCAGGGCCGTGCCTGCAGAGATCAGCCCAAGGCCGAGCGATCAGCCAATCGCCGCCAGGCGGCCGCCCGCAATCTGGAGGCAATCGATCGCACCCTTGAGCAGGTGCGCAACGCCGTGGATCGGGAGGTGCTGCGCCAGGAGCGGGAGCGCATGGCCACCGAGCTCGAACGCGGCGATCTGCAGATCGTGGTGTTCGGCACCGGCTCCACCGGGAAAACCTCCCTGATCCGGGCGCTGTTGCAGGAGCTGGTGGGGGATGTGGGGGCCGCCATGGGCAGCACCACCGGCAGCCAGCGCTACCGGCTGCGGTTGCGGGGGCTCAACCGGGCCGTGTGGCTGGTGGACACCCCTGGAATCCTGGAGGCCGGCGATGCCGGCGAGCGGCGGGAACGGCTGGCGCGGGAGCAGGCCAGCCGGGCCGACCTACTCCTGTTGGTGGTGGATGGGGATCTACGGGCGGCCGAGCGGCAGGTCTTTGATGCCCTGGCCAGCCTCGGCAAGCGGCTGATGCTCGTGCTCAACAAGTGCGACCTGCGGGGCGAGCGGGAGGAGGAGCGGCTGCTGCAGCTGCTGCGCCAGCGCAGCGGTGGACGGATCGCGGCGGCCGATGTGGTGCCGGCTGCGGCCTCACCGCAGAGCATCCCGATGCCGGGGGGCCGGCCCCTGCAGCCCGAGCCGGAGGTGGATGCTCTGGTGCGGAGGATCGCCGAGGTGTTGCACGCCGATGGGGAGGAACTGATCGCCGACAACCTGCTGCTGCAGTGCCGGCGGCTGGGAGAAGCCAGCCGCAATCTGCTGGCCCGCCAACGGCGTGACGATGCCGTCGCCGTGGTGGAGCGCACGATGTGGATCAGCGCTGGGGTGGTGGCGGTGACGCCACTGCCGGGGCTGGATCTGGTGGGCGCAGCGGCAGTGAACGCCCAGATGGTGCTCGAAATGGGCAAGGTCTTTGGCCTGAGCCTCACCAAAACCGACGCGCAAGAACTGGCGATGTCGGTGGGGAAAACGCTGGCTGGACTGGGCCTGGTGAAGGGAGGGGTGGGGCTGCTCAGTAGCGCCATGGCGCTCACCCTGCCGGCAGCGCTGGTGGGCCGGGCCATCCAGGCTGTGGGTGCCGCCTGGCTCACGCGCGTGGCCGGACTGAGCTTCGTCCGCTACTTCGAGCAGAACCAAACCTGGGGCGATGGTGGCGTGCAGGAGGTGGTGCAGGAGCAGTACGACCTCAGCCGCCGCGATGGGGCCTTGCGCAGCTTTCTCGATGCGGCATTCAGCCGGGTGGTGCAACCACTGCAGCGGCAGCTGCCACCCCGAACGCCTCGGGAGGAGGGGGCAAGAGCGGACCGGGTCGATCCAACACCGTGACCAGGGCCAGATAGGCCACCCCGATCAGGATCGAGAGGGCACCGGTCAGGATCGCGACCCAGCGGCCGCGCGGATTGGAAGGCTGGGGGTCGTCCATGGATTCCGGTTTCAGAAAAGAGACATTCAGATCGAGGCGTGCACCACCTCAGCCAGTCGCTGCAGGTGACTGGGCTGGGTGTGGGGATTGCCGAGCACGGCCTTGAGATGGTGGCGGCCGCCATACAGCGGACGCGACAGCATCAACCCCTCAGCCAGCAGGGCCTGGCGGGTGGCCTGGCTCCAACGGGCGGCTTGATCCTGATCCAGACCAGTGGGCGTAAACGCCAGCAGGTGCAGCCGCCCGCCCCGCAGCTCCAAACCGTCGCAGGCCAGCAGCTGCTCCAGGTTGCGGCGGCGCTGAATCGCCCCATCGAGCACATCAGCCACGCCACTACGGCCCAGCTGCCGCAATCCCAGCCAGAGCTTGAGCACCTCCCCGGGGCGGGTGCCCTGCAGGCCGCATTCGCCGCCATGGCCGCCGCCCCAGCTGGGTTCCATGTAGGGGAGGCCCGTGGCAAAGGCGTGATGCAGGCAATGGGGGTGGGCCAGGAGCAGGAGCGACGAGGTTTTGGTGATCCCCAGCAACTTCTGGGGATTCACGGTGATCGAATCGGCCCGCTCCAGGCCCGCCACCCGGTGGCGATGCCGATCACTGAGGCCGAACACCGCCCCAATCGCCCCATCCACGTGCAGCCACACGCCGTGGTTGCGGCAGAGATCGGCAATAGGATGCAGGGGATCCACGGCCCCGCGCACGGTGGTGCCAGCGGTGGCCACCACCGCGATCACGGGTGTGCCGCTGTGCCTCAGCCGATCCAGCTGGAACGCCAGCTGCTCGGGATCCATGGCCCCATCAGCAGCGGTGGGGATGGCGATCAGGGCCTCTTCAGGGAGGCCCATCACCGCCATCGCCTTCATGAGCGACACATGGGCATCGGCGCTGGCCAGCACCACCGCATCGCTGCAGGTGCCCAAGCCGGCGCTGCGGCGGGCGGTGACCAGCGCAGTGAGATTGGACAGGGTGCCGCCGCTGGCCGCCACCCCGCCGCTGCCGGTTGGAAGCCCGAGCTGCTCCGCTAGCCAGCTGCAGAGGCGGCGTTCCAGGTGGCTGAGGCTGGGGGAGAGCTCCTCAGCCAGCAGGTTGTTGTTCAGCCCGGCACACACCAGGTCGGCGGCGATCGACGCCGCCAGGGGCGGGGGATCCAGGTGGGCGATGGCACCGGGGTGGTTGGGGTTGTAAGCCCCATCCATCACCAGCTGCAGATCCGCCAGAAGCTGCTCCGGCGCCATCCCCGTGGCCTTGAGCTCCACATCCGGCAGCACGCTCAACGCCGGCAGGGGGGTGCGGAAGGCCGCACTGCCCAGCCAGCGGGCCAGCTGCTCACATGACTGAGCCAGGAACGCCGCCAGCTCAGCATCGAAGTGATCGGGAGCCGGGAAGGCGCCGAAGGGCTCGCAGACCCGCTGGGCAGATGGCGCGCTTGCCAACGGCAGAGGCTCAGGAATGGGCATTCTCGCCTGCGAGGCTGATGGGATCTGCTGGGCTGCTGCGCTTCAGGCTGTGACTTCTGTTCAGGCCCCTACGGCAGACGAACTGAGGCGCTACGGCCCGTGGATGCAACGGCTGCTGCGGGTGGCCGCCAGGGTGGGACAGCAGGGAGAAGTCCCGGTGGCCGCCGTGGTACTCGATGCCGAGGGTCACTGCATCGGCTGGGGCAGCAACCGCCGCCACCTGGCCAACGATCCCCTGGGC
>CAIOXF010000090.1 GCA_903862155.1 uncultured cyanobacterium
ACAACTTCGCCAACAGCTCGCCCGAGAGCCTGCGGCGGGTGCAGGTATTCGGTGGCGACTTGTCCACCCCCGATGGCAGCGGTGTGCGCGACGACATCCCCGTGATGGACCTGGCCGATCCCTGCCTGGCTGAGATGTGCCGCGATGGCTGGGCCTGGCAGAGCGCCAATCCCAACGGCTACGCAGCTTGAGCGGCTTCCCACGCGAACACCTGGTGCTCGCCGGAGGTGGTCACACCCATGCGCTGGTACTGCGCAAGTGGGCGATGCAGTGGGCCCAGCAGCCCCAGCGACGTCCAGCCGCCTGGATCACCTTGGTGAACCGCCGCAGCACAGCGTTGTATTCCGGCATGGTGCCGGGCTTGGTCGCAGGTCTCTACGAACGCGAGGCGTGCGAGATCAACCTGCGACGCCTGGCCGATCAGGCGGGCGTGAGCTTCGTGGAAGCGGAAATCACCGGTGTGGATCTGAAGCGGCGCGAGCTACTGCTGGAGGGTTGTCCGGCGCTGCAGTTCGACTGGCTCAGCCTGGATGTTGGAGCCGTTGTGGCCCCGGAGGGAGAACACCTGCACGGACGCCTCGTTGAGATGGCCGAACCAGACACCACATGTGGTGTGCGGGTTACACAAAACACCGAGCGTTCCGGAACCCTGCCGGTCAAGCCGCTAGAGCCATTCCTCGATTGGTGCAGCCCTCTTCAAGGGAAGGACAGCGAGAAATCGGACGAGGTCATCACCGTTGAAGGCAGTGGCGCCGCCGCGGTTGAGGTGGCGCTGGCCCTTAAGGCGCGAGGGACAGCGGTGGAACTGCGGGTGAAGCCCAAGGGGCTGGCCCTGGGCTCCGCCAAGGCCAATCGCTTGTTGCAGCACCTGCTGCGCACAGCGGCGATCCCGGTGCAATCGGTGCGCTCGGCGACTAACCAACCCCATGAGCATTCCAGCCACGTCACCATCCGCTGCACGGGCAGCCGCACTCCTGCCTGGCTGGGCTCCAGTGGGCTGCCGGTGGATGGGCGGGGACGTGTGCGCACGCTGCACACCCTGCAGGTGGAGGGAGAACCGCAGATTTTTGCTGCCGGCGACTGCGGCGTGATCGCCGACGATCCCCGGCCGCCATCAGGCGTGTGGGCTGTGCGAGCGGCACCCACACTCGCCAGGAATCTGGAACGGGCGCTTCAGGGCAAGCGGCTCAAACCCTGGCGGCCCCAGCGGCGGGCCTTGCAGTTGCTGGGCGATGGGGGTGTGCAGGGACAGCCCCGGGCCATTGCACTGTGGGGGGCGTTCGCGCTGGGGCCGAGCCGGTGGCTGTGGCGCTGGAAAGACCAGATCGATCAAGCCTTCATGCACCGCTTCCAAGCTCTGGGAAGCGGCATGGATAGCCAAGGAGAAGGCGCGGCGATGGCCTGCCGAGGTTGCGCCGCGAAGGTGGCCGCCCAACCCCTGGAGGAAGCACTGCAGCGACTGACCGGTGAGAGCAGTGCCCCAGCGGCGGAAGACGCCGCCGTGGTGGGGCGGAATAGCAACGGTGAGCTGCTGCTGCAGAGCGTGGATGGGTTCCCGGCCCTGGTGAGCGACCCCTGGCTGAACGGCAGGCTCACCACCCTGCATGCCTGCTCGGATCTCTGGGCCAGCGGCGCGCGTGTGACCAGCCTGCAGGCGGTGGTGACGTTGCCCCAGGCGGCATTGGCGCTGCAGGCCGATCTGCTGCATCAAACCCTGGCCGGGGTGCGATCTGTGCTGGATCCCCGTGGAGCCCAGGTGGTAGGCGGCCACACCCTGGAGGCCCGCGATGCGATGTCACCCGGCCCGGGGATGCCCATGCCAGGGCTGGGCCTCACACTCACGGTGAATGGATCAGCCACGGCCCAACGGCACTGGTCAAAGGGACCGCTGCAGCCGGGGCTGGCCTTGATCCTGAGCCGCCCAATCGGCACCGGTGTGCTGTTCGCCGCGGCCATGGCCGGTGCCACGAAACCCCGCTGGCTGGATCAGGCACTGGCGGTGATGCAGCA
>CAIOXF010000091.1 GCA_903862155.1 uncultured cyanobacterium
CGCCGCACCGACCGCAGATGCGGCTCCCTCGACGCCCAACGATCACCGGTCTGAGGCGGTGGCCGAGGAACCGGCCCTCACACCTCCCTTCTGGGGCACCCAGGTGCTCACCGAGGCCGACATTGATCTGGAGGAGGTGTTCGCCTACCTGGATCGCAATGCGCTCTTTGCCGGCCAGTGGCAGCTGCGCAAGACGCAGCAACAAACCCGGGAGCAGTACGAAGCGATGCTGGCTGAGAAGGCTGAGCCGGTGCTCCAGGCCTGGAAACAGCGCTGCATCGATGAGAAGCTGCTCACACCGCGGGTGGCCTATGGCTATTTCCCCTGCGGCCGTGAGGGCAACGCCGTGGTGGTGTTTGACCCTGCCGATATCAGCGTCCAGTTGGGCCGCTTCGCCCTGCCCCGGCAGCGTTCGGGCAATCGCTACTGCATCGCCGACTTCTACAGAGATCTGATCCCCGGCGCCAACGGTGATCCCGCACCCGCCGATGTGCTGCCGATGCAGGCCGTCACCATGGGCGAGATAGCCAGCACCGTTGCCCAGGAGCTGTTCAAGGGCGACCAGTACAGCGACTACCTCTATTTCCACGGCCTGGCCGTGCAGATGGCCGAGGCCTTGGCGGAATGGGTCCATGCCCGCATCCGCCGCGAGCTGGGTTTCGCCGACCCGGCCGACATGGCTTTGCGCGATGTGCTGGCCCAGCGCTACCGCGGCAGCCGCTACTCCTTCGGCTACCCGGCCTGTCCGAATGTGGCCGACTCCCGGCCCCAGCTTGATTGGCTCGGTGCGGAGCGCATCGGCCTCTCAATGGACGAGAGCGACCAGCTGGAGCCCGAGCAGAGCACCACGGCCCTGGTGGCCCTACACAGCAAGGCCCGGTACTTCAGCGCCTGAACGGCCCCGCCTAGCCTCGCGGGGCCCTTCTCAAGCCCCATGGCAATTGCAGGCCCCGATGGCGTTGACGCCGCGATCAAATCCGGCATCGACCTGGATGGTTCGCCGATCCCTGCTGAGATGCTTGCCCTTTACAACGAGGTGATGGACCTTGAGAGTCAGCGGGCCCGCAGCGGCGTGAAGAAGTCGATGCGTAATCGCATCGTGAAAACCGGCAGCAAGCACTTCGATCAGGCCACCCTGGACACACGCCTCAAGGCGGCTGGTTGGGATGGCCTGAAGGAGAAGGAGATCGCCTTCTTCTACAGCTGACCTTGAGGGCTTAAGCCCTCAGCTGCACATCTCCTCGAGAGCCTCGATCACTTCCTGCTGAAACTCCTCGAGATCGGAGGAGTCGCTCAGGTCGAGGCCCTCGCCGGCAGCGTTCTGGGTGAGCTCCTGGAAGTGGAAGGCCCCTTCGCCATGGGCCAGGAATTCCACAGCTGAGGGTTCACCGCTTTCCTTGTAGGCGTCGCAGAGGGCCAGGAAGGCCGCATCTTCGGTGAATTCCCAGCTCATGTAAGGGTTGCCGCGACGGGGTTGGTGAAGTTGGCTTCCCGACCTTTAACGCCTACCCCCCGGAATCCGTCAACCTCCTGGTGCCATTTGCTTCGGCAAACGCAGTGCTGCAACCCCGCCGACAGACTGGCCACCCGCTCCTCATTCGCCCAGACATCGCCATGACTCTGGCCAGCAGCGATACCCCGCTCAACGTGCTTAGTGAGCCGCTCGAGCTGTGCGGCTGCGAGCCCATGACGGGCTGGTACCGCGACGGGAGCTGCCGCACTGACCGGGCCGATCTCGGGCGCCACACCGTGTGCTGCGTGGTGAACGACGCCTTTCTCACTTACAGCAAGGCCCAGGGCAACGATCTCTCCACCCCGATGCCCGCCTACGACTTCCCGGGCCTCAAGCCCGGAGACCACTGGTGCGTGTGCGCGCCCCGTTGGCTGGAGGCCTATGAAGACGGCATGGCGCCGCCGGTGCGCCTGAAGGCCACCGAGATCACCACCCTGGAGGTGATTCCTTTGGAGGTGCTGCGGCAACATGCAGCCCCTGGGGATTAGTCCCGATCCTGGGCTACCCCTGATCGCTGGCTACCAAGGAATTGGTTGGCCGTCCCAGGCCCAGAAGCTGCCGCTCTGCTCGGGGGTGAGGGAGGCGATCACGTCGAGCAGGTGGCCGGCCGCCCGATCAGGGCTGAATAACTTGCCATCGGGCACTCCCGCCTGAAAGGGATCCGAGAGGGCCGTGGCCGTGGTGCCTGGATGCAGCAGGCCCACACAGGCCAGGGGCAGGCGCCGGCGCCATTCGATGGCCAGGGTGCGCAGCAGTTGGTTCTGAGCCGCCTTGGCGGCTCGGTAGGCGTACCAGCCGCCCAGTTGGTTGTCGCCGATGCTTCCCACCCGGGCCGAGAGGCTGGCGAAATGGAAGGGCTGGGCCCGGTCGATGAGGGGATCGAGGGCCTGGGCCAGCAGTACGGGCCCAAAGGCATTCACCGCGAAGCTGCGCTCCAGGTGGGCGCGATTGAGGCGGGCGAGCCGCTTCTCGGGTTGCAGGGGGCCGTCATGGAGCAGCCCGGCGGTGTTGATCACCAGCCGTAGTGGCGGCAGATCGGCCAGCTGCTGGGGTAAGGCCGCCAGGCTGGCGTCGTTGGTGAGATCAAGGGCCACCGCCCTCACCCCTTCGGGTAACGGGCTGCAATGGCCGTGGCGCCGGCTGC
This sequence comes from uncultured cyanobacterium, assembly GCA_903862155.1. Lineage (GTDB taxonomy): Bacteria > Cyanobacteriota > Cyanobacteriia > PCC-6307 > Cyanobiaceae > UBA5018. The sequence goes on from CAIOXF010000091.1 coordinate 2,658, forward strand.
CCGCCAGCTGCAGCCCGGGAGCCCTGGTGCCCAGGGCCTGGAGCAGGGCCGTGCCGATGCCGCCGCAGCCCACCACCAGGGCCGTGCCGTGCCAGCCCGCCAGGGTCTCGGGCGCTGGGGGGTTGGTGCTGGCGATGTCTGGGGCCACGTGGCGCATGATGGCGGGGCCTCAGCGCCCCTGATGAGCCTCACCATCGCCGTTCTTGGGCTCGGTGCCTGGGGCCGCACGCTCCAGACCCTGTGGGAGCGGCAGGGGCATCGCGTGATCGGCTGGACGCGCAGTGATGGTGGAGATCCCGCCCGTTTGCTGCCCGAAGCGGATCTGGTGGCCGTGGCCCTGGCCATGCAGGGCATCGAGCCCCTCGCAGAGGCCCTGGCTCCGGTATGGCCCGCAGGTTTGCCGCTGCTGAGCTGCAGCAAGGGCATCGACCCCGAGCGCCTGGCGACCCCCACCCAGCTCTGGGCCCGGCAGGTACCCCAGGCACCGCGCCTGGTGCTCAGTGGCCCGAACCTGGCGGTTGAACTGGCCCAGGGCCTGCCGGCGGCCAGCGTGATTGCTTCAGAGGATCAGGAGCTGGCGGGGCGGCTGCAGGAAGAACTCAGTGGCGACTCGCTCCGGCTTTATCGGAGTGACGATCCGATTGGCGTGGAGGCCGCCGGCGCCCTCAAGAACGTGATGGCCGTGGCGGCCGGGATCTGCGACGGTCTTGGCCTCGGTGCCAATGCCAAAGCGTCATTGCTCTGCCGCGGACTGGCCGAGATGGGAGTCGTGGTGCAGGGCATGGGCGGCCACCCCACCAGCCTCTACGGCCTGGCTGGCTTGGGAGACCTCCTGGCCACCGCTAACAGCCCGCTCAGCCGCAACTACCGCTGCGGACTTCTGCTGGCTGAGGGTCTGGATGAATCGGCGGCCGTCGCCCGCATTGGCGCCACGGTGGAGGGGCCCCGCACGGCCCGCGCAGCTCTGGCCCTCGCGGCCCGGCAGGGCTGGAGCCTCCCGATCTGCGACCAGGTGCTCGCCGTGCTCGAGGGCCGCACCAAGCCGGCGCTGGCGGTGCAGGCCCTGATGCAGCGTGGGCTGAAGCCCGAATGGACCCCATGAGCCTGCGGGCCGTGCTGATCGAAGCCTTTGCCGCGGCGCCTTGCCAGGGCAATGGGGCGGCGGTGGTGCTCCTCGACGAGCCCCTGGCCGATGCGGCCATGCAGGCCATTGCCGGCAGCCTGCGCCAGTCGGAAACGGCGTTTCTGCTGCAGCACAAGGGCCAGTGGCTGCTGCGCTGGTTCACGCCCACCTGCGAGGTGCCGCTCTGTGGCCACGCCACCCTGGCGTCCCTGCTGGCCCTGGGCCATTGGGGTGTGCTGGCCCCCGGCAGCGGCCTGGCGTTTCACAGCCGCAGCGGACCCCTGGAGGTGGCCCTCGACCCGCTCCAACCAGGCCGCGGGGCGATCGTGCTCCCCGCGTACCCGATCCATTCCGCCAGCCCGAGCGATCAGCTCAGCCAGCACCTCGCGGAGGTCAGCGGTGCACCTGTGGAGCGGTACTGGACCAGCGACCTTGGATACCACGTGGCGCTCCTGCCTCCCGGGAGCTCGCTCGATGGCCTGGATGCTCTGGCCACAACCCTGGAGGGCCCCGCGCGCAACGGGTTGGTGGTGATGGCGGCGGTGGATCCCGGGGATCCGCAGGCTCCCGCCCTGGAGGGAAGCAAGGCCGATTACCAGCTGCGGTTCTTTGCGCCGGGGCTCGGCATCCCGGAGGATCCCGTCACCGGATCGGCCCACGCGCTTGTGGCCCCGTATTGGCTTGGCGCAACGGCCGCAGCCACGGTGGTGGGTTGGCAGCCGTCCACTCGCCCCGGCGGGATGGTGTGCAGCGCGGCATCGTCGGGCATGATCCGTCTGCTCGGTTCGGGCCATCTGCTGTGGGACGGCACGCTCCACTACGCGCCATCCAGCACTGGGGGCAGCGCGCGAGGCGAAAGCTCCAACTGGGCTGGATGGGAGGCCTTGCTGCCCCCCGGCTGAGTTGGCCCGCCGTTCCGCGTCGCCTCTGGTTGGGCGGTCCGATGGCCCTGAGCGCTGTGGCCATTGGCTTTGCTGCCCAGGGGTTGGCTCCCCAGCCCTATGCCAGTGGGCATGGCGAATTGCTGGAGGCCCTGGTGGATGCACCAGCGCCTGCCCAAGACACCCAGGCCGAAGCCGAGACGCTGCGCCGCGTGCAGAGCCAGCGCCTGGGCCTGCGCGAACCGGCGGCCGGGCGCCCGCTCGATCTGGAGATTCGCGTGGCCCTGTTGCGGGCGGGTGGTAGCCCCAGCCTCAGTGCGGATGCGCCCTGGCAGCTGATCGGCCGGGACGGCCGACTCCTGGAGCAAGGCGAGGCCAACCAAGCTGTGGATGGCTCTTGGAGCGCTGAAGCCTCCGAAGCCTGGCTGCAGGCCCCAGGGGGCCAGCTACTGGTGAATGGCCAGCCCTACGCCGGGCGCTTGCGGCTGATTCGGGAGGGCAATGGGCTGCTGGTGGTGAACCACCTCCCCCTGGAGACCTACGTGGCTTCGGTGGTGGGGGCAGAAATGCCCAGCAGCTGGAACATGGAGGCCCTGCGCGCCCAGGCCGTTGCCGCCCGTTCCTATGCCCTGGCCCACATGGCCCGCCCCGCCAGCCGCCACTGGCATCTCGGCGACACCACCCGTTGGCAGGCCTACCGCGGGTTGGTCAGCAGTAACGGCCGCACACGGCAGGCGGCTGGAAGCACCGCCGGACTGATCCTCAGCTACCAGGGCGGAATCGTGGAAAGCCTCTACGCCGCCAATCGCCAGATCACCCTGGAGGCCCATGGCCATCTCGGCGCGAGCATGAGCCAGCACGGCGCCCAGGATCTGGCCAGTCAGGGCCTCCGCTACAACGAAATCCTGGGCCGCTACTACCAGGGGGCATCCCTGGCGCGGTTGAAAGCCGGTGCGAGCTGAGCAGTACTGGCGCCAGGCCCTGGCGGTGTCGGAGCGGGCCCTGGCCGCTCGGGCCCTTGTGCCGCTGGCCACCGAGGTGGTGGAGCAGCCGGCGTTGGCTCCCTTCCAGCTGCGGCGCCTGCTGAGCCGCACCCCCAAACACCTGCGGGCTGGCGGTCCTAAGCCCAACCCTTTTCTTCCCTGGGAGCCTGCGCTGGAGGTGGCACGCCCGCGGCCGGGCCATGTGTTGCTGCTCAACAAGTTCCCGGTGCAGCCCGGCCATGTGCTGCTGATCACCGACCACTGGGCCCCCCAGGCCGGCTGGCTCGATGCCCACGACTGGGCGGCCGCCGCCTGCATTGCCCGCGACACCGGAGGCCTGTGGTTTTTCAACAGCTGTGCGGCGGCCGGGGCCAGCCAGCCCCATCGCCATCTGCAGCTGCTGCCCCGCGCGGCTGGCGAGGCCAGCTGCCCCCTGGCCGCCACCTTCTTGCAGCTGCTCGGTGAACAGGGCCCACCGGCCGCAGGGCCCTTCCCTTGGGCATTCCAGCTGAGTCGCCGCACCGACCATGAGCTCCACAGCGATCTCCCGGGTCTCTATGCCGCCCACATGGAGTTGCTGCAGCTCGGTGTGCCCGGGCGGGATCGCCAGCCCCTAGAGCCCTACAACGTGCTCTTCGACGACCAGTGGTTTCTCACGGTGCGCCGCACCCGCGAACACGCCGCCGGCTTCAGCATCAACGCCCTCGGATTCGCGGGGTTCCTGCTGCAGACCGAACACTCGGATCTGGCCTGGCTTGGCCAGCACGGGCCTTGGGCCCTGCTGCAGGCCGTGGCGGCTCCACCGGTTCAGTGTTTTCACGGTTGTGAATCAGCGGCCTGAAGACCGTGAGTGAAAGCAGGCCCCCATGGGCCCGCCGCTCAGCGGCTCTTATGTCTGCTTCTATCGCTCATGTCCGTCCTTCAAGGGGCGATCGGCCAACGCAACGGCCGGATCGATCGCTATCGCCAACTGGTGCGCCCCATCGCACTGCACTACGCCGGCTGCACGCCCGAACCCCTCGATGACCTGATCCAGGTGGGGTTGCTGGGTCTGCTTCGGGCCGCCGAACGCTTCGACGCGGCCTGCTCCACGCCGTTCGAAGCCTTTGCCAGGCCCCACATCAAGGGGGCCATCCTTCACTACCTACGCGACCAGCTCCAGCCGATCCGGCTGCCGCGGCGCCTTCAGGAACAGCTCAACCTGCGTCGGCGCGGCATCGCTCAACAGATCGAACGCCAGGGGACAGAACCCACGGATGAGCAGCTACGCCTGGCCATGGGTCTGAGCC
>CAIOXF010000092.1 GCA_903862155.1 uncultured cyanobacterium
GGCCAGGGCACCGGGGCCAGCTGGGGCACCTGGGGGAACAGCGCTGCTGCTTCTGCTGCGGTGGTGGCGGCCGGTTCACCGGAGCGGTTGGCGCTGGTGGTGGCCAACGGGCCACTGCAGCGCAGCAACTCCCGGGCCTGATCAGAGGCCGGAATCCGCACACCCAGGCTCCCGCCACCGGGATGGAGTGCTTCGGCCCAGTCGCTACTGGCGGGCAGCACCAGGGTGACGGCCCCTGGCCACACCTGCTCGGCCACAGCGCTCCACTCGGCCTGCCAGGGCAGGCCGAGGGCATCGCGGAACTGCTCCAGATCCGCCGCCATCAGGATCAGAGGCTTGTCAGCCGGGCGCTGTTTCAGCTGCCAGATCTGGGCGGCATGGGCAGGGGCAGCGGCCAGCGCCGGCAGTGTGTCGGTGGGGAACAGGGCAGCCGAACCAGCCTGTAGGCGCTGCGCCAACTGGGCAGCCGCCAGAAGCTCTGGCCCGGAAGCGGCTTGGGCGGTGGAGGTGGGCGCGGCGGCAGACATGGTGAGGCAGGCGGCGCGAATCAAACGGCGGTACGTGCCGCTGCGAAGCGGAGTTTGCCCTCCAGATCAGGGCGGGCGCATGGGTTTGTGAGGCAGGCCTGCTCCAGCAATGCCAGCACCGCAGCGCTTTGGTCGTGGTGATGCTCGAGCAGCAGCCAGCCACCGGGCGCCAGATGCAGCCTCGCGCCGGCGGCGATGGCGCGAATCGCGTCGAGGCCATCGGGGCCGCCATCCAGAGCGAGGGCTGGCTCGTGCTCCCGCACCACCGGCTCCAGCTCCTGCCACACATCGGTAGGGATGTAGGGGGGATTGGCCACAACGAGATCCAGGCCGCCGGCCTGATCGGCCAGGGGTGCCCACCAACTGCCCTGGCGGCACTCCACCTGCGAGCCCAGGCCATGGGCGGCCAGGTTTGGGCTCGCCTGAGCCAGCGCCTCAGCGCTCACATCCACGGCAAAGCCCGAGCTCCCCGGCCACAGCCGGGCCAGGGCCACCGCCAAGCAGCCTGAGCCGGTGCCCAGATCAGCCCAGCGACTGGGAGGCCGATCAGCACAGCACTGGCTGGCGAGCTCCACCAGCAACTCGGTTTCAGCGCGGGGAATCAGCACACCAGGGGCCACGCGGAGCTCCAGATCCCGCCACGGGCAGAGGCCCACCAGGTATTGCAGGGGCTCCTTGGTGGCCAGGTGCTGCCGCCACAGCTGTTCAAGCTCGAGCAGGGGGCGCTGCAATGGCACCGGCTGATCGGGATGGAGCCTCAGGGCCTGCAGCTGCTGCCAGCCCACACCACCCGCCAGATCCAACAGCCAATCGAGATCGGCGGGCGCTCCGCCACGTTGCAGCTGCCCGCGCCGCCAGGCGAGCAGTTCGGCTCCGGTGAGCTGCGCCGGGCATGCCTCCATCCTCAAACGCTAGGTGGCCTGCCAGCACAACCCCGGCTGGGCCCGCACCGCACCCGCCAGCTCCAGGGCCAACAACCGCGACGACACCGCCGCCACGGGTTGATCAAGGGCCAGGCAGAGCTGCTCCAGGGAAGCGCCGCGGCCCACCGCCTCCAGCAACTCGGGATCGGAGCAGCTGCGCGGGCGGATCGCGGGGGCCTTGGCAGATCCACCCCCCAGCAGCGGGCCTGGGCCCAGCCGGTGCAGCAACTCGGCGGGATCCAGCAGCGGTGAGGCCTTATCGCCCAACAGCCGATTGCTGCCAACGGCGGAGCGCTTGGAGGCATCCGCCGGCACCACCCAGATCGGCACCCCAAGCGTCCAGGCCAGGTGGGCGGAATGGAGGGCGCCACTGGCCTCCGGGCACTCCACCACCACCAGCCCCCGGGCCAGGGCGACCTGCAGACGATTGCGGGCCGCGAAGTGGCCTGGCTGCACCGAGGAACCTGGGGGCTGCTCGCTGATCAGCAGGCCCTCGGCGGCCACCCGGCGCTGCAACTGGGCGTGGTGACGCGGATACACCCGATCCAGCCCGGTGCCAAGCACCCCAACCGGGCGCCCACCCCGGGCCAGGCAACCCCGATGGGCCGCCCCATCGATGCCCTCGGCCAAGCCACTCACCACGGGCCAGCCCCCTTGGGCCAGGGCTGCACCGATGGCCTCAGCCATGGCCAGGCCATGGGGCGAGGGCCGGCGGGTGCCCACCACCGCCACCGCCTGCCGCAGCCTCAACGGAGCCCACAAACTGCCGCGCCCACACCAGTGCAGGGCCAGCGGGGGCCGCTCCAGCTCCATCACGGCCTCCGGCATCGCCTGATCCCCGGGCAACAGCAGCGGCCCCTGCTGCCGCAGGGCAGCCTGGGCCGCCTTGAGTGGCTCCAGCCCCCACTGCCCGCGGAACCGCTCCAGGGCCGCCACGCCCCGGGCCGGCAACCCCAGCAGCCGCCCGAGTTCCGCCCCGGGGGCGGCCCAGGCCATGGCGGGATCGGGGTACTGGGCCCAGAGGCGATTGAGCCGGGCCCATCCCAAACCCGGACAGCAGCTCCAGAGCCACCACCACAGGCGCCGAGCCTGGGGCCAAGCGTGTTCACGCTCCAATGCCCAATCCACCGCAGACGCATCGGCCCGCAGCACCACCAACTCGCCCATGGCAACCAGTACAGGTGTACTGAGACTAGTGCGGCCCGCGGGTGAGGGCTTGTACGGCCGTGGCCAGGTCGTCGGGGAGGCGACGCAGCAGCCGGCGCTGGTCCGGCCCGGCCGAGAGATCCACCAGCACCAGCTCCACCCGGGCTTCGGCGGCCACCGTGCCGTCGTGGCGCACAAAGCAGCTGCGCCAGGGGAGCTTCACGCCGCGCCGGGGCTCCACCGCACTGCGCAGCTCCACCAGATCCCCGTGCAGCAGGGCCTGGCGGTAGTCGATCGCCAGGCTCACCACCGGTAGTTCCAGCCCCCGGGCCGAGAGCACGCTGTAATCCAGGCCCGCCGCCGCCAGGGCCTCCAC